>DATMCA010001532.1:0-6521 GCA_035559015.1 Umezawaea sp.
CTGCTGCGATTGACCGAACCGCCCTTGCCTGTCCACTGTGGACGCTCGTTCGCCCGATCGGCCCCGATCCGCCGGTGCACGCCTTGCTCCCGTTGGCGGTGTGAGAACCGGGGACGACTCCCTGCCCGCGACACGAGACCGACACCGTCCTCCGGCGGATGGGTCCCCGTGGCGCGCGGAGGGGAAGGGCACACGCGCCACGGGGAGGTACTAGACGGCCGCGTCCTTCTTCCACAGCGGGCCTCGGCGGAACAGCCACGCGCCCGAGCCGATGAGCGCGACGGCGACCATCCCGCCGACCATCGGACCGGACGGCGGTTCACCGACGCTGGGCAGCATCGCCCCGCCCCCGCCCCGACCGGTCGAGGCGCTGTTGACCGCGTTGCCGCTCGGCAGCGGCACGTACGGGAACGACTTGCCGAACGCCTTGTCGTTGGCGTTGACCTTGTCACCGGCCGAGAGGGCGGGGACGATCCCGCTCACCGCGGCGCCCTCCAGCGCTTGCAGTTCGATGTCGAGCACGTCGTCGGTGAGCCTGCGGCCGTTGGGGAAGCCCTGGAGGTCGCCCGCCAGCACCCCCAACCGGTTCGGCTTGGCGGCCACCGGCACCGAGGTGTTGAGCCGCAACTGCTCCGAGGGCACGAACCGCTTCGGGTCCACGTCCGCGTTGGTCAACTGCGAGTTCAGGTCCGCCTTGAACGGCCCCGGCGTCTTCGTGGTGATGCCGGTCAGGAAGATCTCCACCAGGTCGTCGCGCGGAGCCGGGGGCGCGGGCACGCCGTAGATCGCCTGCACCAGTTTCGGCACCTCCGGGTCGGTCACCCGGTTGACCAGGTCCTGCCTCTTCCCGTCCTGGTCCGGCGTCAACGAGTTGAACTTGTCCTTGACCCCCGCGGGCACGACGACCTCGTTGACCAGCGGGTTGCCCAGCCTCGACACCTGGACGAACGGGCCGAGCGGCCTGGACTGGCCCGGCGTGAGCAGCATCGACTGCCGCTCGGTGTCGCTCCAGACACCGATCACCGGGTTGCGGCCCGCGTCCCCCTTGAGCGCCAGCGCCGACTTCGGCACCTGGAGGGCGATCGTGTTCACGTTGTAGCCCTTGAGGGTGTCCTGTCCGACCTCGGACAGGTTGCCGCCGTAGAGCAGGTCGAACACCCGCAGGTCCAGGAAGAACGAGTCGTCGGCCTGGCCGACGAACGACTTCCCGCCGCCGGGCACGTCGGCGATGGCCTGGTTCCGCAACGTGCCGTAGTCCGGCATGGACGCGGGGCCGGTGTTGGACGGCGCGACCGGCCCGGACTTGACCAGTCGCTTGGAGTGGCCGTTCCCGTCGATGACCTCCAGCGTGTAGTTCTGCCGGAACAGCAGGTTCTCGTCGTCGAGTGACGTGACCGGGCCGTTGTTGTAGAGGAACGTCGATTTCCCGCGCTTGTCCTGATTGGTGAACGTCCACCGGTAGGTCAGGTCCGGGCGCGCGTCCCCGTCGTTGTCGATGTTGATGTCGTAGCGGGCGTCGGTCGCCCACGGGTAGAAGTTCGGGCCGCCGTTCGGCTCTTGGAACGGGTACCAGTTCGCCACCAGGGTGACGGTGTCCGGCCGGTCCGGGCTGACGAACGCGTACACGTCGGTGTTGTCCACCGGGGGGTCACCCGCGATCAGCGGCGCTTCCCGGTGGCTCGACGCCCCGGCCGAGCCGGGCCCGAACCCGACCAGACCGGCGGTGAGCAGGGTGCTTCCAACCGCGATCAACGCAACCGCCGCACGTCGTCGTCGACGTGGGCGAGGCGGTGCTGACATGGTCCATCCCTTCGTCCGCGGACGGCCGTCACGGCGTGGTCCGCGAAGTTCACGATCAGATCAAATACCGCCCGACCCGTTCGTCGGGCAGGCCCATGTCATTCGAAGTCGGCGGTGACGCGGTTCACTCTTTTCACGACGAATACCCGAACGAGGTTTATTGCAGAAAGGTTGCAGTAAGAATTGGTGATTGTGCCACGAATTCCACTCGCAATCGAATGCGAATATCCCTCACCGAGCGGCTGAACACCTTCCGTTCCGACAACCGACGTGAACCGTCAGGGCCGTGCCACGATCAGGCGAAGCGATCCGACGAACTCCGGCCGAGCAGCGACCTCGCCGTAGCGGTGATGCCACTCGCCGGTGTCGAGATCGGCCCTCAACCGGGCGACACCCCGGTAGATCGTGTCGGTGTCGACGAAGTCCCACGCCGACTGCGAACGGCGCACCGCGGGGTCGAGGAACCGTTCCGGACGGGCGTAGTAGGCCTCGCTGAACCCGTCGACGCAGTCCGCCGGGATCGGGATCGGCACGACGTCCACCGTTCCGCCCAGCACGTCCGCGATGTGGTCGATCGCGGGGTAGCGGCGGCGTTCGGCGTCCATCAACTCGGGCACGTAGTCGGCCAACCACAGCAGGTCCAGCGCGTCGCCGTCGAAGGTCAGCACCACGACCGGCCCCCGGCTGACCCGCCGCAGTTCACGCAGGCCGCGGTCGGTGTCGGCCCACTGGTGCACGGTGACCGCGGCCATCGCGGCGTCGAAGCTGTCGTCGGCGAAGGGCAGGTCCTCGGCGGTGGCGTCGATCGCCGGCGCCAGGTGCGCCGGGCGTAACGAGCGCATCGACGCCGAGGGCTCCACCGCGGTGACCTCGCGGTCCTCGGGTTCGTAGGAGCCGGTCCCGGCGCCGACGTTGAGGACCGTGGTGGCGTCACCGAGGGCCGCGTGGACGTGGGCGGCGATGCGCGGGTCGGTGCGGCGCCGCACGGCGTACCCGCTGCCGTTGGTCTCGTGGTCGAAGTCTCCGGCGATGCGGCTGTTCATCAATTACCCCCAGTGGTTCCTTGAACCACTCAACCCTGCTGGAGGTGATCGGTGATCGTCAACCGACGGTCCCGTGATAGGGGCTCGGCCGCTTACCCGACGGAGTCGCAGGGCCGCGACGGCGGATCCGTCCCCTCGTCCGCGAGCACGTCGCGCAGCAGGGTCACGGCTTCGCAGGCCAGCGACCGCACCGCCGCGGCGGAGATGTCCATGGCCTTGGCGACGGCGAGGTAGGTCTGCCCCTGGCGTTGGACGCGCAGGAACACCTCGCGCTGGTCGTGGCTCAGCCGGGCGAGGCCGTCGACGACGGCGGGCACGCACCCCGTCCGCGTGCCGCCGCCCGACTCGCGGACCGGTGCGGACGTGAGCCGCTCGGACGCCCGCCGTTCCGCGAGCGCCGCGGACCAGGACACCGCGTCGCAGCGGCCGGGCGAGAAGCTCCCCGCTGTCCTCCACACCTCGACGAGGGCGTCGTGGGTGACGTCCTCCGCCCAGGCGGGGTCGTTCAGCAGAACGCGAACGCGATTCAGGACCGTGCCCGCGACCTGGTCGTAGAACAGCTCGAACGCGCGGGCGTCACCTCGCCCCGCGGCGACGAGCAGGTCGTCGACGTCACCGGGGTTCGTCGAGCTCACCGGCGGCCGACAAGGTCTCGTGGCCCCGTCCTGCCGGCGACCACCGGGTGCGGATCGGGCTCGCGCACGTGGTGTGGCCGCCCCGGCCACCGCCGATTCCGCGGAGCGGCGAGCGGGAACCTCGGTGCGGCACTGACGCGACTCATCACATCTCCCGGACAACCTGATCCTGCACAGGCCACCGGGGTCTCGGGCGGCAGTCGCCAACCGACCGGCGTACACCGGCACGGAGGGATTCGCTGTGATCGTGACTCCACGATCGCATCCACGGTTGACACCCGCAACCGCAGGCAGCTGACACCGACGCCGGCCTCGGCACAGGTCTCGTGGACGGACGAACACCCGTCCACTCCGGTCAGGACCTGCGCACCGTTCGCGTCGGCGACGCGTCGATCGTGCGCGGTCTCGGTCGACGAACAGGACGCGAAGCGGATCAGCTGACCACGACACCAGTCCACAGCCTCGGACGGGCTGAGGGGGTCGGACCATCAGCCGAGTGCCTGGACCTCGGTCGCCAGTTCCTCCTGGCCGGCCGCCCACGACGCCAACAGGGCCAGGCCGTCCGCGGACGCCGTGCCGATGGGCGCGGTGTAGACGTTCAGGAGCAGGCCCGGTTCGGCGGGTAGTTCCATCGACTCGACGTCCAGGTCGAGTCGACCCACCACCGGGTGGTGCAGGCGCTTGCGGCCGGACCGGTGGAGTCGAACGTCCTGAGTCGCCCACCGCTGCCGGAACAGTTCACTGCGCGTTGACAACTCGCCGACCAGGGCGATCAGCTCCTCGTCGTGCGGATCGCGGCCGGCTTCCATACGCAGCTTCGCGGCCACATCGCGGACGATCCGGTCGTAGTCGACGAAGAACGTTCTCGCCGCCTCGGGATCCAGGTACACGAACCGCGCGGTGTTCGCCGGTCGTCGCGCGCCGGCCAGCACCGGGGAGTACAGCGCGCGGGCGAGGTGGTTCATGGCCAGCACGTCATAACGGCTGTTGCAGATCCACGCCGGCGCATCGGTGATGGCGTCGAGCACCCGCCGAAGCGCCGGGCGCACCGTCACGGCGGGTCGCCTGCGGCGTGGAC
This sequence comes from Umezawaea sp., assembly GCA_035559015.1. Taxonomy (GTDB): domain Bacteria; phylum Actinomycetota; class Actinomycetes; order Mycobacteriales; family Pseudonocardiaceae; genus Umezawaea. The sequence continues at coordinate 4,557 of DATMCA010001532.1, forward strand.
CGCTGGGCGTCCTGGACTGCCGTGCGAGGTGGAACAGGTGATCGCGCTCGGCCTCGTCGAGCTTCAGGGCGGAGGCCAGCGCGTCGAGCACGCCGTCGGAGGCGCCGGCGAGGCTGCCGCGCTCCATGCGCACGTAGTAGTCGACCGACACCCCCGCCAGCAGGGCCACCTCTTCGCGACGCAGACCCTTGACCCGGCGGTTGCCGCCGTAGGCGGGCAGTCCGGCCCGCTCGGGCGTGATCCGCGCGCGACGGGAGCTCAGGAATTCCTTGATCTCGGTGCGCGGATCGATCGTGGCCACCCCGTCACCGTAGGCCCTGTCCGCGGGCGGAGGGAGGTTCTGCTGGTACCCCACGCCTAGGTACCCGATGCGGTCGTGGCGATGCCGCCGTCGACCGGGATGATGGCGCCCGTGAGGTAGGCCCCGGCCCGGCTGGCGAGGAACACGGCGACACCCGCCATGTCGTCGTCGCGGCCGATCCGGCGAAGAGGGGCCTTCGCCGCGATCGTGTCGCCGATGGCTTCGAGCGTGGACGCCATCATCTCCGACGGGAACGGTCCCGGGGCCACCGCGTTCACCGTGACGTGCTGCGGGCCCAGTTCCCTGGCGAGCACCCTGGTGAGTTGGTGGAGCGCCGCTTTGCTGCCGGCGTACGAGTAGTTGGGCGACGCGGCGACGTGGATGGCGGCGATGCTGCCGATGTTGACGACCCGCGCGGGATCATCGGCGGTGCCCGCCCTGCGGAGTGCGGGGAGCAGCGCCTGCACCAGCCAGAACGGCGACTTGAGGTTGACGTCGATCACCGCGTCCCAGGCCTCCTCCGGGAACGTCTCCAGCGGCTCGCGCCACATCGCCCCCGCGTTGTTGACGAGGATGTCCAGGCGCTCCGAGTCGGCGTTGACGAGATCGGCGAGGCGCCGGCACTCGTCGTACCTGGACAGGTCGGCGGGGATCGCTCGAACGTCGCCGAATTCGGACAGCACGTGCTGCGCCTCCGCGCACGCGTCCGCCTTGCGCGAGCTGATGACGACGCGGGCGCCCGCCCGCAGCAGGCCGCGCGCGATCATCATCCCGATTCCCTTGGTGCCTCCTGTGACGAGTGCGTACTTCCCGCTCAGATCGAAGAGATCCGAGTGGGTGGTGAACTGGTTGACCGCCATGTACATCTCCTCCGTGCGGCTGGGAGCCGACTCGACGAGGTTGGCAGGCGTCCTGTACGTCCGGGAGATCCTGCCGGTACAGGTACTGCGAGGGCCCCCTTGCCCGTCCGGTGTCGGATCCGGGCCGGGCTGTTCGTAGAGGAGGTGAGCGGGCCGCCACGAGGGCGCTCCGGTGATCGCAGGAGATGAGATGCCACACCCCGTAGCCCGCCGGATGTACGACCTGGTCGAGCCCATCGGCCTGGTCCCCTACTTCGCCGACGAGTCCGACCAGGCCCTGATGTCACTGGGCCTGCGCAACCAGTGGGACGCCTACTTCGCCGGACGGGCCGCGCCGCTCGGCAGCACGGTGCCCGCCGAGGTGGTCCACGCGGTCTTCTACAACTTCGCCCCCGGCGAGGTGGCCCGCCACGTCCCGCGGATCTGGGACCTGACCACACCCGAGGCGGCGCTGGCCGCCCGCGAGCGGGGATGCGTCGCGGGCCTGCGGCGGATCCTCGGCGACCTCGCCTACGCACCCGGAGTCGCGCGCGCCGGCGAACTCCTGCTGAAGGCGGCGACCAGCGCACCGGTGGAGGGACGCGCCCTCTACGCGGCCCTGCGCGCGCTCCCGGTACCGCAGGAGCCCGTGGCCCGGCTGTGGCACGCGGCCACGCTGCTGCGCGAGCACCGCGGCGACGGCCACACCGTCGCCCTGCTGGCCGAGGACATCGGCGGAACGGAAGCCCACGTCCTGCACGCCCTGTCCATCCCCATGCCCGCGCACGAGTTCGGCCGCGTCGGCCACCTCCCCGCCGCGCGGTT
>DATMCA010001533.1:0-6716 GCA_035559015.1 Umezawaea sp.
AACGCCTTGGCCCGCGCCAGCGCCGATTCGAGCGTCGGCAGGTCGTGGCCGTCGACCGGCCCGATGTACTTCAGGCCCAGGTCCTCGAACATCGCCTGCGGCGCCAGCGCGTCCTTGATGCCGCGCTTGGCGGCGTGCAGCGCGGCGTACAGGGGCTTGCCGAACAGCGGGGTGCGCTGCAACGCGCGCCTGCCGCTCTCCAGCACCTGCTCGTAGCCGGGGCGGAGCCGCAACGAGGACAGGTGGTCCGCGAGACCACCGATCGTCGGCGAGTACGAGCGCCCGTTGTCGTTCACCACGATGACGACCGGCCGGGTCTTGTCCGCCGCGATGTTGTTCAGCGCTTCCCAGCACATGCCGCCGGTCAGGGCGCCGTCGCCGACGATGGCGACGACGGTCCGCTTCGCGCCCTTGAGCTGGAACGCCTTCGCCAGGCCGTCCGCGTAGGACAGCGCGGTCGAGGCGTGGCTGTTCTCCTCGACGTCGTGCTCGCTCTCGGAGCGGGACGGGTAGCCGGACATGCCGCCTTGCTGGCGCAGCGCGTCGAACCCGTCGCGGCGGCCCGTCACGATCTTGTGCACGTAGCTCTGGTGACCGGTGTCGAAGACGACCGGGTCGTGCGGCGAGTCGAAGACCCGGTGCACGGCCATGGTCAGCTCGACGACCCCCAGGTTGGGACCCAGGTGACCACCGGTCCGGGAGACCTTGTCGACCAGGAATCCCCTGATCTCCTCCGCGAGCCGCACCAGCTCCTCGGCGGTCATCCGTTTCAAGTCCGCCGGTCCCTGCACGGATTCCAGCAGCGTCACCGCTCCACCTCGCCTGTGGTCTGCGTCGGTTCGGATTACGCATCGTGGTGGATGCGCATCGTCCGGTCAGTCTACGGAGGCACGGCTGAGGCGCAGTTCCTCACCCGCTTGCCTTGACCAGGACGTGAAGACCACCCATCAGGTTGGCTTCTCAGGGTGTATGGAGGCTCACGTTCGGGGGACGAGCAGCGCCACGCACTCGACGTGGTGTGTCATCGGGAACGCGTCGAAGGCCCGGAGTTCGGCCAGCTGATACCCCAGTTCCGCGAACGTCGCCACGTCACGTGCCAGCGCGGCGGGGTCGCAGGCGACGTAGACCACCCGTGAGGGTGAACGCCGGGCGATCTCGGCGACGACGGCCTTCCCGGCGCCCTTGCGGGGCGGGTCGAGCACCACGACGTCCGGGTTCTGGTCGACGAAGTCGGGCGAGGTCAGGACGTCCTCGACCTTCCCGCGGCGGAACTCGACCCTGGTCAGGTCGGACAGGTTGGCGACGCCGTCCTGGACGGCCTGGTGGGACGACTCGACCACCACGACGCGACCGGTGGGTCCCACCTGCTCGGCCAGCACGGACGCGAACAGGCCGACACCGCCGTAGAGGTCCCAGGCGAGTTCGCCGGGCCCCGCGCCCGCCCAGTCGCGGACGACGGCGGCCAGCGTATCGGCGGCGGCCGGGTGGGCCTGCCAGAAGCCCTCGGCGTCCAGCCGCCACGTGCGTTCGGCGGCCAGTTCGACGGCCGTGCCGCTGCCGCGCCTGCGGATCGGCCTGCCGGGCACCGCGCGGCGCCCGTTGCGCGGCTGGGGCTTGCCGGACTCGGAGATGTGCACCTGGCCGCCCGCGTCACGGGTGACGGAGAGCTCCCCGCCGACCGTCCACTCGCGCCGCACGGCCTCGTCCAGCGCGCCGGGGGCGGCGATGACGCACTCGTCGACCACGACGATGTTGTGCCTGCGGTGGCCGCGGAACCCGGCCCGGCGCTCGGGGCCGACCGCCATCCGCATCCGGGTGCGCCACCCGGTCGGGCCGCCGGGCAGCTCCTCCACGACGACGGCCTGGTCCACGTTCGCGAGCCGGTGCAGCTGCTCCTCGACCACGGCGGCCTTCAGGTCGCGCTGGGCCTCCCAGGAGGCGTGCTGCCAGTCGCAGCCGCCGCACAGGCCCGGCCCGGAGAACGGGCAGGGTGGTTCGACCCGGTCGGCGGACGGCCGCAGGACCTCGACCGCGTCACCTCGGCAGAACGAGCCGCCGGTGTCGTCGGTGATCTGCACGACCACCAGTTCGCCGGGCAGCGAGTGCCGGACGAACACGACCCGGCCCTCGTGCCTGGCCACGCAGTGGCCGCCGTGGGCCACCGGTCCGACCTCGACCTCGAATCGGCGGTGGCGCCAGTTGGGCTTCTCGACGACCGGCGGTCGTTCCTGCGCGCCCCCGGCCGGGAGGTCGTCGTGGTCGGCGGGCTTGTCGTGCGAAGTCACCTGGGGTCCCTCTTGTCCAAACCGCGACGGATCGCGCCGGGCGCGATCACGTCCTTGTCGTGGACCCGGCTGGAGGACGCGAGCTGCCACGGCACGCTCGTCACCATCACACCGGGTTCGAACAGCAGTCGCCCCTTGAGCCGCAGCGCGCTCTGGTTGTGCAGGATCTGCTCCCACCAGTGGCCGACCACGTACTCGGGGATGAACACCGTGACGACGTCGCGCGGGTTGTCCGAGCGCATCCGCTTCACGTAGTCCAGCACCGGTTTGGTGATCTCGCGGTAGGGCGACTCGATCACCTTCAACGGGATCTTGAAGGCTTCCTTCTCCCAGTCTTGCACGAGCCTGCGGGTGTCCGCGTCGTCGACGTTGACCGTGACGGCCTCCAGGACGTCCGGCCGGGTGGCCTTGGCGTAGGCCAGCGCGCGCAGGGTCGGCATGTGCAGTTTGGACACGAGCACCATGGCGTGGTTGCGGGCGGGCAGCATCTTCTGCCGCTCCTGCTGGCGCAGTTCCTCGGCGACCCGGTCGTAGTGCCTGCGGATCGCGGTCATGAGCGCGTAGATGGCGGCCATCGCGGCGATGGCGATCCAGGCGCCCTTGGTGAACTTGGTGATGAGCACGACCACGAGCACCGAGCCGGTCATGACCAGGCCGACGGTGTTGATCGTCTGCGAGCGCCGCATCCGGTTGCGGACGGTCGCGTCCTCCTCGGTCGCGAGGAGGCGGTTCCAGTGCCGGATCATGCCGAGCTGGCTGAGCGTGAACGACACGAACACGCCCACGATGTAGAGCTGGATCAGCTTGGTGACCTCGGCGTCGAACGCGATGACCAGCACGATCGCCGCGCCCGCGAGGAACACGATGCCGTTGCTGAACGCCAGGCGGTCGCCGCGGGTGTGCAGCTGGCGGGGCAGGTAGCGGTCCTGGGCGAGGATCGAGCCGAGCACCGGGAAGCCGTTGAACGCGGTGTTGGCCGCGAGCACGAGGATCAGCGCGGTGACCGAGGCGATGAAGTAGAAGCCGACCGGGAAGCCCTCGAAGACCGCGCCCGCGATCTGGGCGACCATCGTCTTCTGCTCGTAGCCGGGCGGCGCGTTGACGATCTGGTGCGCCGGGTCCTCGGCCATTCGCACGCCCGTGACCTGGGCCAGCACGATCAGACCCATCAGCATCGTGACGGACAGCAGGCCCATCAGCAGCAGCGTGGTGGCAGCGTTGCGGGACTTCGGCTTGCGGAACGCCGGGACGCCGTTGCTGATCGCCTCGACACCGGTCAGGGCCGCGCAGCCGGACGAGAACGCGCGCAGCACCAGGAACACGAACGCCAGCCCCATGAGGTGGTCGTCCTCGGCCCTGATCTCGACGGTGGAGCTCTCCGCGTGCATCACGTCGCCGAGGACGAACACCCGGAACAGGCCCCAGCCGATCATCAGCATGATGCCGATCATGAAGGCGTAGGTGGGGATGGCGAAGGCGGTGCCGGACTCGCGCAGTCCGCGCAGGTTGATGGCGGTGAGCAGGACGATGGCGGCCACGGCGAACTCGGCCTTGTGCGTCGCCACGAACGGCAGCGCCGACCCGATGTTCGCCATCGCCGAGGAGATCGACACGGCCACCGTGAGGATGTAGTCGACCAGCAGCGCGCTGGCCACCGTCAGCCCGGCCCGGCGGCCCAGGTTCACCGTCGCGACCTCGTAGTCACCGCCGCCGGACGGGTACGCGTGCACGTTCTGCCGGTAGCTCGCGACCACGACGAGCATCACAGCCACGACCACGAGGCCGACCCAGGGTGCCAAGGTGTACGCGGACAGACCCGCGACGGACAGCACCAGGAAGATCTCCTCCGGCGCGTACGCCACGGAGGACATCGCGTCCGAGGCGAAGACCGGCAAGGCGATGCGCTTGGGCAGGAGCGTGTGGGCTAGTCGATCACTGCGGAAGGGCCTGCCGACGACAAGGCGCTTGGCCGCGGTTGCGAGCTTGGACACGGGTCCAGAGCGTAAGCGCTCCGCTCACCGTTTCGGACCAACCATGGGTAGGTTCAGTCACGCCAGTCGCGCAGGTCGCTGCGCGAAATACGAGGAGGCACGCAGTGCACGTGGTGATCATGGGTTGCGGCCGGGTGGGGACATCCCTGGCCAAGGCCCTGGAGCGACTTGACCACCAGGTCGCGGTCATCGACAAGAACGCGCAGTCGTTCCGGCGGTTGGGGGCCGACTTCCACGGCCAGCAGGTCGTCGGCAACGGCTTCGACCGGCAGGTGCTGATCGAGGCCGGCATCGAACGCGCGGGCGCTTTCGCCGCCGTCTCCAGCGGTGACAACTCGAACATCATCTCGGCGCGCGTGGCACGGGAAACGTTCGGGGTTCAGCACGTCGTCGCGCGCATCTACGACCACAAGCGCGCCGAGGTGTACGAGCGCCTCGGCATCCCGACCGTCGCGACGGTCCCGTGGAGCACCGACCGCTTCCTCCGCGTGCTGGTCCCGGAGGGGTCCACGACGGCGTGGCGCGACCCGTCCGGCACCGTCGCCGTCCTGCCCATCACCGTCCACGAGGAGTGGGTCGGCCACTCGGTCGCGGAGCTCCAGGAGGCGACCGGGAGCCGGGTCGCGTTCATCATGAGGTTCGGCACCGGAGTGCTGCCGGACTCCAAGTCCGTCGTCCAAGCAGACGATGTGATCTACGTCGCAGCCCTGTCCGGCACCGTCACCGACGTGACCGCCGCGGCCGTTCGCGCACCTGAGGAGAGCTGATGCGGGTCGCAATCGCGGGCGCGGGCGCCGTTGGCCGGTCCATCGCGCAGGAACTGGTGTCCGACGGCCACCAGGTGATGCTGATCGAGCGCGACTTCGCGCACTTCGAGCCGCACACCGTCGAGCAGGCCGAGTGGGTGCAGGCCGACGCGTGCGAGCTGTCGTCCCTGGAGGACGCCGGGATGCAGCTGTGCGACGTCGTCATCGCCGCCACCGGCGACGACAAGGTCAACCTCGTCGTGTCGCTGCTGGCCAAGACGGAGTTCGCGGTGAAGCGCGTCGTGGCGCGCGTCAACGACCCGGCCAACGAGTGGCTGTTCACCGAGTCGTGGGGCGTCGACGTCGCCGTCTCGACCCCGCGCATCCTGGCCGCCATGGTCGAGGAGGCCGTGACGGTCGGCGACGTGGTCCGGCTGCTGACCCTGCGCCAGGGCCAGGCCAACCTCGTGGAGATCACCCTCCCCCACGACACCCCGTTGGCGGGCGAGCCGGTCAGCGGCCTCACCCTGCCGCGCGACGCCGCGCTCGTGACGATCCTCCGGGGCGGCCGGGTGATCGTTCCGTCGGCCGAGGACACCCTCGAAGGCGGCGACGAACTCCTGTTCGTGGCCACCGCGGCCGTCGAGACGGAGATCCGCTCCGCACTGGGCTACTGACACGACTCCGCCCCGCCCGGAAGCATCGGGCGGGGCGGAGTGCTGTCAGGGCTTCCGGCGCTCCGCGGTGGACAGTCCCAGTGGGAACCGGTCACCGGTTCCACCGCGCACATCGTCTGCTGACACGACTCCGCCCCCACCCGGATGTGCCGGGTGGGGGCGGGGTGCGGGTGGATCAGGTTTCGGGGATCGGTTTCGGTGGGGTGGCGTAGCGGGCGCGCAGTTGTTCCTCTGTTTCGCGCACCTCGGTGGCCTCGGCCTCTTCGAGGGCTTTGAGGCGTTTGTCCGAGCGGCGGACGGCCCAGACCGTCGCGGCGACGGCGATGGCCATCAGCGGGTAGCCCATGGCGAGGCGGGCGAAGGCCAGCCAGCCGACCGACGCCGTGTCGTACAGCCACTGCTGGACGACGAAGCGCGCGCCGAACACCAGGGCCCACACGAGGGTCGCGATGTCGTAGTCGCGGATCGACAGGCGGTCCTTGCGCCACGCCGTGCCGCGGCCGTTGAGGAACGACCACACGACGCCCGCGAGGGGCCAGCGGACCGCGATCGACAGCACGAAAGCGCCCGCGTAGACGAGGCTCTGCCAGATGCCGAACAGGAAGAAGCCCTTGGCGGAGCCTGTGCGGTAGGCGATGAACGCCGCCACGCCCACGCCGAACAGGCCGGAGACCGCAGGCTGGATCGAGCCCTTGCGGACCGCCAGCACGACGCCGATCAGCACCGCGGAGCCCAGTGCGCTCCAGATCGCGGGGTAAAGCCCCGCGAAGGTGTTGACCAGCACGAACACGACGACCGGAAGCGACGAGTAGACGAGGCCGCTGACACCGCCCATCTGCTCCAGCATGGTCGGCATCTTCTCGGGCTCGGCGGTGTCCGCCTTGTTCTCGTCCGTCACGTTCCGGCCGTTCGTCGGGGTCATGAAGCGTTCTGCAGCTCGTAGTACGGGTTGTAGAGCACCTTGCGCCCGTCGCGGACCGCGATCCGGCCGCGGGCCTTGATGGTGCGACCGGGCTC
>DATMCA010001534.1:0-7102 GCA_035559015.1 Umezawaea sp.
TCCCCGCTCGGAAACGTTCTCACGACGGAATCCAGTCGAACTGCCCTTGACCGCTCAGTCCTGTTCGGGTCCGATGATTCGGAGTGATTTTCTGATCAGTGTTGTTCGATTCCCAAGGATGAGGCTGCATGAACCACGCAACGAAGCGTCGTACAGCTCTCGGCTCGGCCCTGCTCGGACTTCTCACCGTGATCGGATCCGTCGTCGTTCCCGCGACCCCCGCCGTCGCGCTGGAGAACGGCCTCGCCCAAACACCCCCGATGGGCTTCAACAACTGGAACTCCACCCACTGCCGCGCCGACTTCAACGAGCAGATGGTCCGCGGCATCGCCGACCTGTTCGTCTCGCGCGGCCTCAAGGACGCCGGGTACAACTACGTCAACCTCGACGACTGCTGGGCCGAGCCGAACCGCGACGCGAGCGGCAACCTCGTGCCCAACCGGACCAGGTTCCCCAACGGCATCAAGGCGGTCGCCGACTACGTGCACGGCAAGGGCCTGAAGTTCGGCGTCTACACCAGCGCCGGCACGAAGACCTGCGACACCCAGGGCTTCCCCGGCGGCATCGGCCACGAGCAGCAGGACGCGAACCTCTTCGCCTCCTGGGGCGTCGACTACCTCAAGTACGACAACTGCGGCGACCACCTCGGGCAGAGCGCCCAGCAGCGGTACACGACCATGCGCGACGCCCTGCGCGCGACCGGCAGGCCCATCGTGTTCTCCATCTGCGAGTGGGGCTCCAACTCGCCCTGGGACTGGGCCCAGCCCGTCGGCAACCTCTGGCGCACCACCGGTGACATCGAGGACAACTGGGGCAGCATGCTCAACATCTTCAAGTCCAACGTGCAGCGGTCGACGGACTCCCAGCGCGGTGGCTGGAACGACCCGGACATGCTGGAGGTCGGCAACGGCGGCATGACGGACACCGAGTACCGCAGCCACTTCACGCTCTGGTCGATGATGAACGCCCCGCTGCTGATCGGCGCGGACCTGCGCACGGCGAGCGACGCGACGTACTCCATCCTCACCAACCGGGACGTGATCGCGCTCGACCAGGACGGCCTCGGCGTGCAGGCGACGGAGATCGCCAACGCCAACGGCCTGCACGTGCTGACCAAGCCGCTGGACAACGGCGACGTGGCGGTGGCGCTGTTCAACGAGAACGGCTCGGCCGCGACGATCGGCACGACGGCCGCCGCCGCGGGCCTGGGCAACGCGACCTCGTACCGGCTGACCGACCTGTGGTCCAAGGCGGTCACCACAACGTCCGGCGGCATCAGCGCGTCCGTCCCGGCGCACGGCACGGTGGTCTACCGCGTGAGCCGCGCGGGCACGTTCGCCACTCCCCCGGCGGGCACGACGCAGGTGTCCGCGCTGTCGGCCAGCATGGCCGCGAGCGCCTACGGGCCGGTGGAGATCGACCGCAGCAACGGCGAACGGGCGGCGGGTGACGGCCGCACGCTGACCATCGGCGGCACGACCTACGCGCGGGGCATCGGCGTGCACGCGCGGAGCGAGGTGCGCTACTACCTCGGCGGCCGGTGCACGAGCTTCCAGGCGTGGGTCGGGCTGGACGACGAAACCGGCGACAACGGCAGCGTGACGATGGAGGTGTGGGCCGGGGGCGGCCAGATCGCCACCAGCGGGGTGGTGCGCGGCACCGACGGGGCCAAGCGGATCACGGCGAACGTGACGGGCCAGCAGTACGTGCACCTGGCCGTCCTGCCCACCGTGGACGGTGCGCGGTACGACCACGCGGACTGGGCGGACGCCACCGTCACCTGCGCCTGACGCGACGGGGGAAAGGGGGTGGCCACCACACCGGGTGGCCGCTCCCGTTCGTCCGGCCCAGCGCCCGCAGGATGGCCAGCGCCGCGCAGGCGGCGACGAGTTCGGCCACCGGGAAGCTGATCCACAGCCACCCGACGCCGAAGAGGCCGAACACCAGCAGGACCGGCACCCTGATCGCGACGATCGACCCGGTCGAGATCACGTACGACGGCAGCGCGCGGCCGATCGCCTGGAAGTAGGCCGACACCAGGATCGCCACCCCCGCGAGCGGGTAGGCCAGTGCCAGGACTCGCAGGGCGTCGGCTGCGGCGTCCCGGACCGCCGGGTCGTCGGTGAACACCGCTACCAGAGGTCCGGCGGCGAACAGGATCCCCAGGCAGGCCACCGTTCCGTAGACGACCGAGGCGCGCATGGCGAGGGTTCGGGTGCGGTCGACCCGGTCGGTCAGGCCGCGCCCGGCGTTGTAGCCGATCAACGGCTGCATCCCCTGCGAGATCCCGAGTTGGGGCATCAGCACGAACGTGCCGATGCGCGCGCAGATCGCGTAGGCGCTCATCAGCACCGGCCCGCCGAGCGCCACCAGCAGGTTGTTGACCAGCGCCACCACCAGCGTGGCGCCGAGGCCGCCGAGGAACGACGGCGCGCCCACCGCGACGAGCTGCCGCAGGGTCGGCCCGTGCGGGCGCAGGTCGGCGAGCGCGACGCGGTACGGGCGATCGCGCTGGACGAAGAAGAACCACAGGCTCATGCCCATCGACACCGCTTGGCCGCCGACCGTGCCGAGTGCGGCCCCGAGGACGCCGAGGTCGAACCCGAAGATCAGCAGCGGGTCGAGGACGATCTGGCAGAGCACCGGCACGACCCACAGCATCGTGGCGAACCGCATCCGCCCCTCGGCGCGGACCAGGCTGGAGAAGCCGGTCGCGGTGATCGACCCCGCCAGGATGACCAGGCCGTAGACGTGGGCGTCGTCGCGGGTCTCGTCCGTCGCGCCGAGCACCGTCAGCAGCGGGTCGAGGAACAGCAGGCCCACCACCGTGATCACCAGCGCCGTCGCCCAGTAGACGACGAACGCGGTGCCGGACGCCCGCGCGGCCTGCCGGAGGTCGCCGACCCCGAGGCTACGGGACACCAGGGACGCACCGCCCGCGCCGACGGTGGTCGTCACCGCGCCGAGGATCATCAGCACGGGCGCGACCAGGTTGACCGCGGCGAGCGCGGTCGACCCGACGCCGCGCGACACGAACCAGGCGTTCGTCAGCGCGTAGATGCCGTAGGTGGCGACGGCGACCGTCGACTGCGACGACGAGCTCCACAGCAGGCGCCCGATCGGCCGCGTGCCGAGCGCCGCGGCCTGGTCGGCGTTCAACCGGCGTTCACCGCCGGTCGCCGAACGACTCCACCAGCGCGTCCAGGTGCGTGCGGGCGAAGTCGTACTCCCACGGGTCGGTGTGGCCGCGGTACACGGTCTCGATGACCATGATCAGCAGCAGGTGCAGGGTGTAGAGCTTGCGCCGCGTCAGCTCCGCGGGGGTCGACGGCGCTCGGCCGTAGCCGCGGACGAAGCTCGCGGAGTCGCCGGGGAAGCCCTCCAGGCTGTCCGCGACGAACCCGGCCTCCATCAGCGGGTCGCCGTACAGCGCGCGCTCGTGGTCGATGATGCCCACCAGCGCTCCGTCGCGGACCATGACGTTGCTGTCCCACAGGTCCCACTCGACGAACACCGGCTCGGTCACCTCGTCGAGGCTGTCCGCGTTCTCGGCCATCAGCCGGCGGAAGACGTCGTAGTCGCGGCCGAGGTCGACCGCTCGACGCTCGCCGTCGCGCAGCACGTCCTCGATGATCCCGGTGAACACCTGCCGCCACGTGGCGTCCGGCGTCGACGACCCCCGCAGCGGGCCGAAGTGGTCGCCCTTGATCCCGTTCAGCTCGCGGTTGGCCGCCCCGATGGCCTCGCCGAAGGCGGCCTGCTCCTCCTCGGGCACGCCGTCCTTGGTGATGCCGAGGTTGTCGCCCTCGACGAACTCCATGAAGAAGTAGTCCGCGTCGCACAGTTCGCGGCTGTCGTCGTGGAAGTGCACGGCGGGCACCGGAACGGTCGTGTGCTCGCGGATGAGGGCCAGCGCGGTCACCTCGGTCCGCATCAGGTCGCGCTCGTAGGTCATCACCTCGACCCCGGCGGGCGGGGCGATCTTGAGCACCACGGTCTCGCCGTCGCGCAACCGGATCCGGTAGGCCACGTTGAACCAGCCGTGGGTCAGCTCCTCGACCCAGCCGTCGCCGTCGGGTGCCCGGTCCTCGCCGTAGGCCCGCACCACCATGGCGCGCAGCACGTCGTTCGACTGCCGGTTCTTGGTGATGCTCTCGGTCACGGCGCCCATCGCTGTGCTCCTTCGAAAACCGGCCGGGGAGGCCGTCCCGCCCCGAACCTACCGCGAACGTGGGAGCGCTTCCACAGCGTTCTCGAACGGCGGCCGTCAAGCACGGACCGGCCCGCGGGGGCACGATCGACGACGCCGAGGTCGGACCGGACGAGAGGCGGGTAACCAGGTGGCCCAACGGGAGTGGTGGCGCGACGCGGTGATCTACCAGGTCTACATCCGCAGCTTCGCCGACGGGGACGGCGACGGGCTCGGCGACATCACCGGGCTCCGCGCCAGGCTGGACCACATCGCCGGGCTCGGCGCGGACGCGCTCTGGATCAACCCCTGGTACCCGTCGCCGATGGTCGACGCGGGCTACGACGTGAGCGACTACCGGGCCGTCGAACCCCGCTTCGGCACGCTGGCCGACGCCGAACTCCTCATCCGCGAGGCGCACGACCGCGGGCTGCGGGTGCTGCTGGACATCGTCCCCAACCACACCTCCAGCGAGCACCCGTGGTTCCGCGAGGCCGTCGCGTCGGCTCCCGGAACACCCGCGCGCGACCGCTACCTGTTCCGCCGGGGTCGGGGCGCGCTGCCGCCGAACGACTGGCACAGCGTGTTCGGCGGCCCGGCCTGGACGAGGGTCGCCGACGGCGAGTGGTACCTGCACCTGTTCGACCCCGGCCAGCCCGACCTCAACTGGGAGCACCCCGACGTGCGGGCCGACTTCACCGAGACGCTCCGGTTCTGGTTCGACCGAGGCGTCGACGGGTTCCGCATCGACGTGGCCAACTCGCTGGTCAAGGAACCGGGGCTGCCGGACGTCGGCGAGCGGGAGTACCCGCCGAAGCGGATCGAGGTCGACGGGCGGCTCGTCCGGCCGCCGTGGACCGCGCACCCGCACTGGGACCGCGACGAGGTGCACGACGTCTACCGCGAGTGGCGGGCGCTGGCGGACGGGTACGACCCGCCGCGGGTCTTCGTCGCCGAGGCGTGGGTCGACGAGCCCGAGCGGCTGTCGCGGTACCTGCGGCCCGACGAGCTGCACACGGCGTTCAACTTCACCTACCTCACGACGCCCTGGCGGGCCGGGGCGATGCGCGAGGCCATCGAGGAGACGCTCGCCGAGCACGCCACCGTCGACGCCCCGCCGACGTGGGTGCTGTCCAACCACGACGTGACCAGGCACGTCTCGCGGTACGCCCGCCGGAAGCAGGTCGCGGGCAGGCACATCACCGACCCCGACGCGGACCTCGCGCTCGGGCTCCGCCGGGCCCGCGCCGCCGTGCTGCTCACCCTGGCGCTGCCCGGCGGCGCGTACCTCTACCAGGGCGAGGAACTGGGGCTGCCCGAGGTGGAGGACCTGCCCGACGAGGTGCTCCAGGACCCCACCTGGGAGCGGTCCGGCCACACCGACCGGGGCCGCGACGGCTGCCGCGTGCCGCTGCCGTGGTCGGGTGACGCGCCCCCGTACGGCTTCGGCCCCGGCGCCACCACCTGGCTGCCGCAGCCCGCCGACTGGGGTCCGCTGTCGGTGGCCGCGCAGACCGGCGACCCCGACTCGGTGCTGGAGTTGTACCGGACCGCGCTGCGCCTGCGGCGCGACACCGAGGCGCTCGGTGACGGCGCGCTCCGGTTCCGCGACGACCTGGGGCCCGACGTGGTCGCGTTCGACCGCTCCCCCGGCTTCACCTGCGTCGTCAACATGGGCGCGGAGCCCGTCCCGCTGCCCGCCGGGCCACGGGTCCTGCTGGTCAGCACCACCTCAGCCCTCGACGGGCTGCTCCCCGTCGACGCCGCCGTCTGGCTCCTCGGGTAGCCCGATCCCCCGGTGCGGGAGGTCGTCGGCTCCGTCGAGGTCGGCGTTCACGGTCTCCAGGTACGAGCGGACGGCCGCGGTGGTGCCGATGTCGCGGCCCGCCCGCTCCGACTCCAGCCACCGGTGCTCCAGCACCTCGTGGAAGATCTCCGCGGGTGGCCGCCGTCCCGTGGGGTCGGGCGGGATCGCGTCCACCACCGGCCGGTACACCTCGTTGAGCCAGTGGTGGCCCGCCGTGGTCTCCGCGACCGGCCTGCCGTCCCGCTGCTCCAGGTACGCCCGGAACGACCGGAGGTCGTTGAGCAGTCGCCGGGCCTGCCCCTCCTGCACCTCCAGCCCGGTCAGCCGGAACAGCTCCCGCCGGTGCTGGCCGGGCTCGGCCACCCGGATGTCCACCCGCAGCCGCGCCCCGTCGGGTGAGGTCACCAGTTCGACCTCACCCACGTCGAACCCCAGGTCGTTCAACCGCCGCAACCGCTCCGCCACCCGGTACCGCTGCTCGTCCAGGCGGAACACGTCCTCGTGCGTCACCTCGTCCCACAGGTCCGCGTACCGCGACGGCAGCTTCTCGGCCACCTCGATCGGGTCGATCCCGTCGGGCAGCAGACCGCCCGCGCTGAGGTCCATCAGCTCACCGGCCACCTTCTCCGCGGCCAGGTCCACGTCGTACTCGCGCCGCGCCGCCGACAGGCTCGGGTGGCGCTCCGCCGTCTCGGCGTCCACCAGGTACGCGGCCAGGTTGCCCGCGTCCAGCCGGAACAGCGTGTTCGACAGCGAGCAGTCACCCCAGTAGATGCCCGCCAGGTGCAGCCGGACCAGCAGTTCCACCAGCGGGTCCAGCAGCCGCTCGACGGAGTGCTCCAGGCGCGGGCTGGAGAACAGGTACCGGTAGGACATCGAGTACTCCAGGTACCGGGTCACCAGGATCGCCTGCTGGTCGTCCGGCCGGTCCACGCAGAGCCCGAGCACCGAGACCGACGGCAGCCCCTCCTCCTCGAACGCCGTCAGCAGCGTGTACTCCCGCCGGGCCAGCGCCTCGGCGATCTCCTTGAGCGCGTACACCGCGCCGTCGCACGCCACGAACCTCACCACGTGCCGGGAGATGCCCCGCTGCGGCACCTCCAGCA
>DATMCA010001535.1:0-9109 GCA_035559015.1 Umezawaea sp.
TACCTCTTCGGCACCGGGAGCGGCGGGGCCGCGTCCGACCACCCGGTGGCGGACAGGTACGTCGACGGCTGGCTGCGCACTCACGACCGCGCGGTGCGGGACGAGCGCGGGGCCGTCCGGCTGCTGGGCCGGAGCGACTCGCTGGTCGTCATCGGCGGGCTCAAGGTCGACCTCGTCGAGGTCGAATCCGTGCTGCGCCAACACCCCCGCATCACCGACGTCGTCGTGGTCCACGCCGAGTCCATCGAGGCCTACGTGTCCGCCGAGGAGGACGGCCCCGCTGCCGGGGAACTCGTCGGCTGGTGCCGCGACCGGCTGGCCGCCTACAAGGTGCCGAGGCTGATCCAGGTGCTGCCCGCACTGCCCCGCACGTCGAACGGGAAGTTGATCCGGCGCACGCAAACCCTGCGCAGCGCCGTTCCCGGTCCGTCCTGATCCCCCACCACAGAAGGGTTCGACCCATGCCGACGCTCGAGAACGAGATCCGCGAC
This sequence comes from Umezawaea sp., assembly GCA_035559015.1. GTDB lineage: Bacteria > Actinomycetota > Actinomycetes > Mycobacteriales > Pseudonocardiaceae > Umezawaea. The sequence continues at coordinate 492 of DATMCA010001535.1, forward strand.
TTCATCGTCACCACGGTCGTCCAGGACATGAACCACCCGATCGCCCCCGACGAGGTCGACGTCGGGAGCCCGCTCGGCAGCGGCGGCATCGACCTGGACTCGCTGAGCCTGATCGAGCTGACCATGAGACTGGAACGGCGGTTCAACGTGCAGTTCCCGGAAACCGACATCGAGCCGCTCGGCGCGATGACGCTCGGCGAACTGGCGGCCGACATCGTGGAGCGGGGCGCCACAGCATGACCACACGGGTGGAGATCACGACAGCGGTGGTGAGGGAACTGCTGTCCGATCCCAAGATCTTCCCGGAGCTGCCCGCCGACCTCGACGAGGACGCCGAGCTGGCGCTGGACTCGCTGGGCCTGGTGTGGTTCCTGCACCAGCTCGGCACGAGGTACGACCTGGTGATCGAGCCGGAGGACGAGCACCTCACCGAGTTCGGCTCGCTGCGCGGCATCACCGACTACCTCAACCGCGTGCAGGCGGGCGAGTCGCGCGATGGGTGAGGTGGTGGTGACCGGGTTCGGGGTGCGGACGGCGTTCGGCCAGGGCGCTGACGCGCTCCGGCGCGGGGTCTTCACCGGCGCGCCGTCGTTCGCCCCCACCACGCGGTTCGACACCGATCCGTACCGGACGCCGTTCGCCGCCACGACCGGGAGCGACAAGCCCGACGCCCAGCGCGACGCGCTCGGCGACTGCGCGGACGAGGCCGTGGAGATGGCCGGGTTCACCGCCCGCGACGACACGGCCGTGCTGGTCGGGACGTCGGGCGACTTCGCCGCGCTGACCCGGTTCTGGCGCGGTGAGGCGGGCGTCGACGCGGCCGACACCGTTCCGGCCCACCTCGTGCACCTCCTGGCGGAACGGCTCGGGGCCGCGGGACCGCGACTCGCGTTCACCAACGCCTGCGTCGCCTCGGCGTCGGCGATCATCCACGCGTGCGGGCTGATCGCGTCCGGTCGACTGGAGTCGGCCGTCTGCGCGGGGGCCTACCTGGTCGAGGAGGAGGTCTTCGCCAAGTTCGACTCGGGGCGGGCGCTGTCGCGCGACGGCGTGGTCCGGCCGTTCAGCGCGGACCGCAGCGGGTTGCTGCTCGGCGACGGCGCGGCGGCCGTGGTGCTGGAGTCGGCGTCGGCGGCTCGACGCCGGGGCGCCCGACCGCTGGCCACGATCACCGGCTGGGGTGCCGCGTCCGATGCCTTCCACGTCTCCAGGCCGCACCCGGAGGGCGCGGGGCTCGCGGCGTCCGCACGGCGGGCGCTGCGCCGCGCGGGCGACCCGGACGGGCTGGGGGTCGACTACGTGAACGCGCACGGCACGGCCACCAGGTTCAACGACCCGGCCGAAACCCGCGGCCTGCACGAGGTGTTCGGCACGCGGGCCGACCAGGTGCCCGTCAGCTCGACCAAGAGCACGACCGGGCACCTGCTGGAGGCAGCCGGGATCGTGGAGTTCGTGATCACGCTGCTGGCGCTCACCGACGGAGTGCTGCCACCGACCGCGAACTTCACCAAGGCCGACCCCCTGTGCGACCTCGACTACGTGCCCAACACCGCCCGTGACGCCGACGTCCGGCGCGCGATGAGCCTCAACGCGGCGTTCGGCGGGGTCAACACCGCACTCGTGCTGGAGCGCCCGTGACGACCGCCACCAGCGGTGCCCCGGTGTCGGGGTTCATCGAGTCCGCGTTCAACCCGCTCGTGCACGAGGTCGCCGCCCGCTGCCTGCGGGACCGTCCGGGCGACGGCACGAGGACGGCCCTGGTGCTCGGCAGCGCGATCGGCGACTCGACCACGACGGACCTGGCGAGCAGGCTGCTGATCGGCGGCCAGGTGAACAACCCGCTGCTGTTCATGCAGGCCACCGCGAACGCGATCCTCGGCTACCTGAGCAAGGAGTTCGGGATCACCGGGCCGCTGGTCGCGCTGTCCGCGCTGACCGACGTCGGCTCCGCGCTGCTCGACGCCGCGGCCGTGCTGCTGGACGACGAGGAGCTCGACCGGGTGCTCGTCGTCGGCGTCGAGCTGACCGGCAACGACCGCACCGCCGCCGCCTGCCGGGAACTGGGCCTGGAGCAGCCCGCCGAGGACTTCGCGGTCGCCCTGCTCGTCGACCGCGACACCCCGCCCGCCACCCCCGGCGGGCACGACCTCCGACAACTGGCCGAAATGGCACTCCCCAGCGCCGACGGCGCCCGAGCCCAAGGGTCGACACCATGATCAGCAAGGCGGAACGCGCACAGGTCCTGTCCGACACGACCTTGGGCGCGGGCAACGTGATCCACCGGATGAAGGCCTACGGCCGCCCGGTGGACGAGCAGGTCCTGTGGACCGACGGCACCTGGCGGGCCCCCGACGGCAGCCACCCGTCGGTGCTCACGCTGGGCGACCTGCACGCCGCCGTCGAGGTCTACGCGTCCTGGTTCCACGCGCAGGGCGTCGGGCCGCGCGACCCGGTGGCGATCCAGACCCGGTCCAGCACCGAGTTCGCGGTCAACTTCCTGGCGCTGACCTCGTTGGGCGCCATCCCGTCGTTCGTCAACGGCAACCTGCGGCCGGAGATCGCCCGCGAGTACGTCCGCCGCCAGGGCGCGGTCGGCGCGGTGGCCGACGACGAGCACCGGGCGACGCTCGCGGACGGCGACCTCGACCTCGGTTTCCTGGTGACGGCGAAGGACATCACCGCGGCGGGCCCGCTGCCGGAGAGTTACCCGTACGCGCACCACGCGACCGACCCGATCATCATCTCGCACTCGTCCGGCACGACGGGGATGCCGAAGGCCGTGCCGCACACGCACGAAACCCTGCTGTACGCCCAGTTGCACCGGCTGAGGCTGTCGGTCGGCGGTGCCATGGGCAGGCTGCTGGTGGCGCTGCCGGGATCGCACAACGCGGCGATGTCGGTGATGATGTTCGGCTTCCTGTTGCGCTCCCCGGTCAAGCTGCTGTCCAGCCAGCGCGGTGTCGACGTGCTGGACGCGGCCGAGGAGTTCCGCCCGACGACGATCTTCGCGTTCGCCGGGACGTACGGCGAGATGGCCGCCGAGGACCTGGCCGCGCGCGACCTGGAGAGCGTGGAGGCCTGGTACAACACCGGGGACGCGGCCCACGAGGCGCACGTGCGGGAGCTGATCGCGCAGGGCAGCCACCTGGAGGTGAACGCGGACTTCCAGCGGGTCCGGGTGCCCGGCTCGGTGTTCACCGACGGCCTCGGCTCGTCGGAGACCGGCTACTCGATCTTCCACAACGGCCACAAGCCCGGCAGTTCCGCCTACGGCCGCTGCATCGGCAAGCCGATCAGCTTCGCCGAGGCCGCGGTGCTGTCCGAGGACGGGCGGCCGCTGCCCGCGGGCGAGGTCGGCAGGCTCGGGGTGCGCTCCCCCACGCTGACGCCTGGCTACTGGAACGACTCGCTGACGTTCCACCGGTTGCGGCTCGGCGGCTACTGGCTGACCGGAGACCTGTCCGTGCAGGACGAGGAGGGCAACTTCTACCACCTCGACCGCGCGCCGGACGCGATCCGCACGGCCGAGGGGATCGTCTTCAGCACCCGCACCGAGGAGCTGCTGCTGGCCGAACTGCCCGCGCTGGCCGACTGCACGGTCGTCGGCGTGGCGCCGGAGGGCGTGCGGGCCGACTGGGACGGCGACGGCGTGGCCGACGCCTACGTGCTGCTGCAACTCGCCGACGATGACGGGACCGACGAGACCAAGTGGACGGACGTGGTCAACGAGACGTTGCGCGCCAAGGGCTTCCCGCCATTGACGCGGGCGTTGCGGATGGACGCGACGGACGTGATCAAGGGCGCGACGGGCAAGGTGCTCAAGCGGCTCATGCGCGAGCGGTTCCAGGAACAGCTCGCCGGAGGACGGGGATGACCGCGATCGAGGAGATCGACACCACCACCCGCGCGGAGATGATGGACGTCTACCGCTCGTGGTGGCTGCACGACGCCCGCTGGTACCAGGGCGTGGCCAAGCGGTTCGGGCACGAGGTCGCCAACGAGGTCAACGCCGAGGCGCTGCGGTACGTGGCGACGAGCATCGGCCGCAAGGTCGCGCGCCAGTTCGGCGGGAAACCCGCGCGGGACCTGGAGGAGCTGCGGCAGCGGTACGACGCGTGCGCCGCCAGGACGTTCCCGGAGGAGCTGCGGGACATCCGGTCCGAGGTCGTCGAGGACGACCTCGTCGAGATCGTCATCCGACAGAACTTCGCGGTCACCATGGTCCGGATGGCGGGCTCGCTGGAGGGCTACGAGTGCCCGTGCACCGAGGTGCACGCCGGGTGGTCCGACGGGCTCGGGGTGTCGCTCGCGGAGAACCGCGCGACCGGGTGCCTCCGGCACGGGGACCCGGCGTGCCGGCTGCTGATGCGCATCGCGCCACCGGAAGGGAGCTGAGGGATGCGGGTCGTCGTCGCCGGGGCCACCGGGCTCATCGGGAGCGCGCTGCTCCCGCTGCTGCGGGACAGGGGGCACCACGTCATCGCGCTGGTGCGCGACGAGTCGGGGACCGTCGCGGCGGACGAGGTCGTCGTCGCGGACGCGCTGGACCCGGTGGCCGTGCGCGTCGCGCTGCGCACGGCCCGGCCGGACGTCGTGGTGCACCAGCTCACCGCGTTGCGGCGGATGAACGCCGACGCGATGGAGACCACGGCACGGCTGCGCACCGAGGGCACCGCGAACCTGATCACGTCGGCCAGGGAGGCGGGCGCGGAGAAGCTGGTGGTGCAGGGCATCTCGTTCGCCACGGCCCCGCTCGGCGACCCGGTGCTGGGCGAGGACGCGCCGCTCTACCTGGACGCGCCGGACCCGTCGTGGGCGAGGACCGCGCAGGCCGTGGCCGAGATGGAACGGCTGGTGCTCGGCACGCCGGACATCGCGGGCACGATCCTGCGCTACGGCACGCTGTTCGGCGCCCAGACCCAGTACGACCCCGACGGCCCGTTCGGCGCCAGGGTCGGCCGGGGCAAGCTGCCGATCCCCGAGACGGCCACGGGCGTGACGTCGTTCCTGCACGTCCAGGACGCCGCACTGGCCGCGCTCGCCGCCGTGGACAGCGACGTGACCGGGGTGTTCAACATCGCCGACGACGATCCGGCGGAGGGCTCGACGTGGCTGCCGGAGTACGCGCGGATGCTCGGGGCACCGCCGCCGCGCGTGCTGCCGTCGGACATCGCCGAGAGGCTGCTGGGGTGGGTCACCCACCACCAGCTCACGGCGATGCGCGGCGCGCGCACGGACCGGGCCCGCACGGAACTGGGGTGGAAGCCGACGACGTCCTGGCAGCGAGGATTGGCGTCCGGATGAGCGGGGCGCTGCGGATCTGCCTGATCGGCGCGGGCCCGCGCGGAACGTCGGTGCTGGAGCGGATCCACGCCAACGCCACCGACGGCCTCCGGGTCGAGGTGCACGTCGTGGACCCGTTCCCGCCCGGCCCCGGCGGGGTGTGGCGCACCCACCAGTCCGGCCACCTGCTGATGAACACGGTCGCCTCGCAGATCAGCCTGTTCACCGACGAGAGCGTGCCGTGCGAGGGGCCCGTGGTGCCCGGTCCGAGCCTGTACGAGTGGGCGCGGATGGCGGTGGACGGCCTGGTCGACTGCGGAGAACCCGAGCAGGCCCACGCCCTCGGCCCGGACGACTACCCGACGAGGGCGTTCTACGGCCGGTACCTGGCCTGGGTGTTCCAGCGGCTCGTGGCCACGGCGCCGGAGTCGGTCACCGTCGTGGTGCACGAGGGCACGGCGGTCGCCGTCGACGACACCGCCGACGGGCGCCAGGCCGTGACGCTGCTCGACGGCACCAGGCTGGGCGGTCTCGACGCGGTCGTGCTGGCGCTCGGGCACGGGCCGCTCGCCCGCAGCCGCGACCAGGACGCGAACCGCGCGTTCGCCCTGCGGCACAAGCTCGGCCACGTCGAACCGGCCAACCCGGCGGACGTCGACCTGAGCGGCATCACGCCCGGCACGCCGGTCGCGGTGCGCGGGATCGGGCTGAACTTCTTCGACTACCTGGCGCTGCTGACCGTCGGCCGCGGTGGCGTGTTCGAGCGCGTCGCGGACGGCCTGCGGTACCTGCCGTCGGGCCGGGAACCGGTGCTGCACGTGGGTTCCCGGCGCGGCGTGCCGTACCACGCGCGCGGCGAGAACCAGAAGGGTCCGCACGGCAGGCACCGGCCGTACTTCCTCACCGAGACCGTCATCGCGGGCCTGCGCAAGCGTGCCGAGTCCGGGGAGCCCGTCGGGTTCCGCGAGGCCGTGTGGCCGTTGGTGGACCGCGAGGTCCGCGCCGTCTACTACGGCCTGGTCGTCAAGTCGCGGCACGGCGAAGCGCAGGCCGAGGAGTTCCTCAGGTCCTTTGTGGAGGGTAGCCCGGCGGACGACGAGCGGCTGCTGGAGCGGCACGGGATCACCGAGCGCTGGGACTGGGACCGGGTGGAACGCCCGCAGGGCGACCGGGTCTTCGCCGACCGCGACGAGTTCCGCGGGTGGCTGCTCGGCCACCTGCGCCAGGACGTCCGGCAGGCCAGGCTCGGCAACCTGTCCAGCCCGCTCAAGTCCGCGCTGGACGTGCTGCGCGACCTGCGCAACGAGATCCGGCTCGTGGTGGACCACGGCGGGATCGACGGCGACTCCTACCGCGACGAGCTGGAGGGCTGGTACAACCCGCTCAACGCGTTCACCTCGATCGGCCCGCCCGTGCGGCGGATCGAGGAGATGATCGCGCTGGTGGAGGCGGGTGTGCTGCACGTCGTCGGCCCGCGCGTGCGGATCCGCCGGTCCACCGCCGAAGGCGTGTTCCTGGTCGACTCCGAGACCGTCCCCGGTCCGCCCGTCCGCTGCCGGGGCCTCATCGAGGCCCGGTTGCCGCACATCGACCTGCGGCGCAGCGCCAACCCGCTGCTGCGCTACCTGCTCACCACCGGCCGTTCCCGGCCGTACCACGTCGGCGGCTACGAGAGCGGCGGTCTCGCCGTGACCGAGCGGCCGTACCGCCTGGTCGACCGCGCCGGCGTGGCGCACCCGACCAGGTTCGCGTTCGGCGTGCCCACCGAGGGCGTGCACTGGGTGACGGCGGCTGGCATCCGCCCCGGCGTCGGCTCCGTGACGCTGGAGGACGCCGACGCCATCGCCCGAGCCGTGCTGACCGTCCACCCCCAGTACAGGAGCGTGAGCGCTTGAGCCGCACCGATTCCGGACTGCTGGCCCCGACGTGGTCGGGCACCCCTGTCGAGGCGACCACGTGCGACGAGGCGTGGCTGCGGGCGATGCTGGAGGTGGAGGCGGCGTTGGCCCGTTCCCAAGCCGGTTTGGGCCTGGTGCCCACCGCGCACGCCGAGGTGATCACCAAGGCCGCCGACGCGGGCGGGCTAGACGTGGTCGCGCTGGCCAGGGCCTCCCGCGCCGCCGCGAACCCCGTGGTGGCGCTCGTCCCCGCGTTCACCGCACTGGTGGCCGCCGTCGACCCCGAGGCCGCGGAGCACGTGCACCGCGGCTCCACCAGCCAGGACGTGCTGGACTCCGCGGCGATGCTCATCGCCCGCCGCGTGCTCGCTCAGGTCGACGGCGACCTGAGCCGGGTGGCCGCCGCGCTGGCGGCGCTGGCCGAGGAGCACCGCGACACCCTGGTGGCGGGCCGCACCCTGGCCCAGCACGCCGTGCCCACCACGTTCGGCCTGAAGGTCGCGAGCTGGCTGCAACTCGTGCTGGACGCCCTCGCACGGGTCCGCTCGGTCGCCTCCGCGGGTCTGCCGGCGTCGTTGGGCGGTGCGGCGGGAACGCTGGCGGCCTACGGCGAATTCGCCGAGTTGGAAGGCGGCCTCCCCCTGCGCGGCGTGGAACTTATCGCCCCCTTCGCCGAGGAACTCGGCCTGGCGGAGCCAGTTCTCCCCTGGCACACCGTCCGCACCCCGATCGCCGACCTGGGCGCCGTGCTCAGCTTCGTCACCGGCGCGCTCGGCAAGTTCGCCGTCGACGTGCAAACCTTGTCCCGCACCGAGATCGCCGAGGTCGCCGAACCAGCCGCCGAGGGCAGGGGCGCCTCCTCCGCCATGCCGCAGAAGCGCAACCCCGTGCTGGCCACCCTGATCGTCTCCGCAGCCCGCCAGGTACCCGCCCTGTCCCTGATCCTGGCCCAGTGCATGATCGCCGAGGACGAACGCCCAGCGGGCGCGTGGCACGCCGAATGGCAAGCACTACGCGAAGCCCTGCGCCTAACCGGCGGCGCCGCCTTCACCGCCGTAGAACTGGCCGAAGGCCTGGAAGTCCACCCAGAGCGAATGCGCACCAACGTGGACCTAACCCAGGGCGCCATAGTCACCGAACGCCTAGCCGTCGCCCTAACCCCCGTACTGGGCAAGGCCAATTCGAAATCCTTGCTGACCAAGGCCTCCTTCACCGCAGCCGCCGAGGGCAAGACACTGGGCGCAGTCCTCCGCAACCTCCCAGAACTAGCCGACGTAGACCTGGACGACCTACTAGACCCAACCCGCTACACCGGCGCAGCAGGCCCACTGGTCGACCGCGTACTACTCCGCTACCGCAACTACACCGGCGCCTGACCCCACCCCGCCCAGACCTCACCCCCCAGCAGCAGCTAGCTCCAGCCCTAGCCCTAGCTCC
>DATMCA010001536.1:0-3454 GCA_035559015.1 Umezawaea sp.
ACGGCGTGCAGGCGGGACGCCGCCGGGCCGAGCAGTCGGTCCTGGTCGTCGGGGAGCGTAGTCGGGGTCGTCCAGGCCATGGTCCTGGGGCAGGCGCGCGGGAACCAGTAGTCGGGGCAGCGGGCCGCGGCCACGGCCCAGACGTACGGGGTGCGCTGCCTCGCGGTGGCGGCGACGTGCGGGACGAAGCGGGTGATGGTGGGGTCCTCGGAGAAGTGCAGGACCTGGCCCGGTTCCGGTCTCACGGTCGTTTCCTCGCCAACGTCAGGAGGTGGCTGGAGGCGGCGCGCACGAGCGGGTCGTCCTCGGTGCGGCGCAACGCCCACATGAGGTAGTCGCGGAGGGTGTCGTCGGCCAGCGAGGCCTCCAGGTCTCGTTCGGACAGCATGCCCGCGGGGCCTTCCACGGCGATGGTGGCGACGACGTCCAGGCCCGCGGCGCGGGCTTCGGCGGCGGGTTCGTCGGGGTCGTGGAAGTAGGCGGTGGTGAACCAGTCCGTGTCCGGTGGCGGGAGGTGTTCGCCGGTCTCCACGGCGTGGTCGACGACGGCCCGGTAGCGCGCGTCCCGTGCGAACGGGCGGCGGATGCCGTCGAAGAGGGAGGCGTAGCGGGTGATCACGGCGGCCGCGACCAGGCCGCCGGGGCGGGCCACGCGGGCGGCTTCGCTCCACGCGCGGAGGCGGTCCTCGGGGTTGATCAGGTGGTAGAGCGGGCCGCACAGGAGCACCACGTCGTAGGCGGCGTCGGCGGCGGTGAGGGCACGGGCGTCGCCCAGGGTGGCGCGGACGCCGAAGAGCGCGTTGGCCTGCTGGACGTGCAACGGGACCGGGTCGACGAGGTGGACCCGGTGGCCGTCCGCGGCGAGCCACTCGGCGTGCGTGCCGGGGCCGCCGCCGACGTCGAGGATCTTCGCCGGGGCGTGCGGCAGGTGGCGGCGGAGGACGTCCTGCGTGCGCAGGAGTTCCAGGAGTCCCCTGCCCGTGCACAGGCGGGTCTGCTCGGCGCCCTCGTCGTAGTGGGCGGCCACTTCCGGTGCGATCCCCATGCGTTGACGTTAGGACCGTCCGCAAGAGGGGAAGGGGCCGCCCGGAGGTGGCCCCTTCCCTTGCCACGTCACGCCTTGACGGTCGCGGGCTCCTCGCCCGCGGGCTTGGACGCGTCGTCGGAGTCGAGGGATTCCAACAACTCGTCGCGGTCGGCCGACTGCTCGGGCTTGAGCAGGCCGAACGCGATGTACAGGACCAGCGACACGATCAACGGGGTCGCGACCAGCACGCCCTTGGTGACGAACGCGGCCTTCTGCATCTGTTCGATGTAGAGGAACGCCCAGACGCCGAGCCCGCCGACCACCGAGGCGATCGCCGCGGACGGGCCGAACTTCCGGAACCACGGGAGCAGGCCGAGCATCAACGGGATGGCGATCGGGCCCATCGTGGCGGCCACCAGGTCGACCACGACCTTGAGCACGAAGCCCTGCCCGCCGGACGTGATCGCGATGATCATGCTGAGCCCGATGAAGAGGAACGTCGTGACCCTGGCCAGTTTCAGCTGGTTGTCCGACGTGAGCCTGGTGATGCCCTTCCACAGCTTGGGCAGCATGTCACGGGTGATGACCGCGGAGATCACGTTCGCGTCCGACGACACCATCGCCATCGTGTGCGAGAAGAACCCCGCCAGCACCAGGCCGACCATGCCCGCGGGGAGCATCGCCTTGCCCATCTCGACGTACGCCTGCTCGGCGTTGGCCTCCATGCCCGGCACGATCAGCGGCGCCGCCCACATCGGGAAGAACAGGACCAGCGGCCACACGAGCCAGAGGCCCGCGGACAGCAGGGCGGAGCGCTTCGCGGCGGCGCCCGACGGAGCGGCCATGTACCGCTGCGCCAGGTTCCACATGCCGCCGTTGTACTCCAGCGTCTTGATCAGGAAGAGCGCCATGAAGAACGTGAACGTGTAGGGCCCGGACAGCGGGTCGCTGTGCGACTCGGGGAGCTCGTCCCAGATCGTCCACATGAAGTCGATGCCACCGAGGTGCGCCGCGACCGCGACGAACATCGCGATGCCCGCGGCTCCCTGGATGACGAACTGGCCCATGTCGGTGAGCGCGTCGGCCCACAGGCCGCCCAGCACCGAGTAGACCATCGTGACGAGGCCGATCAGCACGATGCCCCAGGTGATGGGCACCCCGGCGAACCCGCGCAGCAGGATCGAGACGGCGGCCCACTTGGCCGCGATGTCGACGACCTTGAGGACGGCACCGCACCACGCCATCAGCTGCTGGGTAGGCACGTTGTAGCGCCGCGCCAGGTACTCCAGCGGCGAGGCGACGTTGTGCTTGGCGCGCAACCGGTTCCAGCGCCCGGCGAACAGGAACGCGCCGATGCCCACACCGATGCCGATGGTCAGCGACCACCAGATGTAGACCGTGAGGCCCAGCCGGTACGCCTCGGCGGCGAACGCGACGAACATGACGGCGCTGTAGCCGGACATGTGGTGGGAGATGCCGGACAGCCACCACGGCATCCGACCGCCCGCGGTGAAGAAGTCGGCGATGTTCTTGACCCGCCCGCGCGACCAAATACCGATGGCCACCATGACGAAGAAGTACCCAGCGACCACGATCCAGTCGAGGGTGCCCATGAGACCTCCTGGTGTGCACAGTGAGTGCGGCCCGTCCGGGTGAGCTGGGCGACACGGGCGGCGGTGCCCAGCTCATCCACACGGGTTATGTGACGTAGGTCTTACGAGGCTGTTGCGGTGGGCGGAAGGCCTTGACAGCGAACTGACTCACGTTTGTGATCCTTGTTCACATATGTGGTCGTTGACGTGCTATCAGGTCACCGAACGGCGGTATGCGACCCCGATTCCGCCCCCGTCCCCCCTGGTGGAACTCGGGTGACCACGACCGCCCGCTCGTCGACACTGGCCACGTGGTGACCACCGCGTTGCGGCGGTCGTTCCGGGCGGTCGACGTGCCCGCCGCGCCGACCGGGGAACGTCCGCGCGGGGTGGCCGCGTCGTACCGGGCCGGGGTGGTGGCGAACGTGTCGAACCCGAAGGCGGCCGTCCTGTATCTGGCGCTCTTCCCGCAGTTCCTCCCTCCTGACGGCGGATCGTTGGCCGACACGGCGGTGCTGGCGGGGGTGCAGATGAGCATCAGCGCCTCGTACTACCTGCTCGTCGTGGTGGCGATCGACACTGTTCGACGGTTCCTGGCCAAGGCCGCGGTACGCCGCCTGTTGGACCGCCTCACCGGGTTCGTGCTGGTGGGGCTGGGTGTGCGCATGGTGACCCTGTCGCGCGCCGCGGTGTGACCCGCGCACAACCGGGTGTCGGGCCTTGCCGGGGTTACTGACAGGTAATACCCTGTTGTTACCGGTCAGTAGGGGACAGATCGACAGGCCCCGCACCTTTCGGGAGTGAGTGACGAGATGGGCCACTACAAGAGCAACGT
>DATMCA010001537.1:0-3614 GCA_035559015.1 Umezawaea sp.
CACCGAGACCGAGGCGGCGGTGGAGGTTCCCGACGGAGATGGCCCTGGCGGTCGTGGTGATCTCCCGCAGGGGCCGCAGGAACCGGCCCGCGACGAACCAGCCGACCCCCAGGGAGAGGGGAACGAGGAGGACGAGCGCCAAGGCCGAGCTGACGAGCAGTTCGTGCGGACCGATCCCGTCACCGTTCCCGGTGATCGTGGCCGGGCCCTGGCCGCGGACGGGAGTCGTCGACCGGATCCCGGTCAGGGGAACGGCGACAGCGCCGAAGACCACCATCCCGACGACGAAGGTGGCCGTGGCGTAGGAGATCGTGAGCCGGGCCCGCAACGACCGTCGGGGAAGCACCACGGGGCCGGTCATCCTCGGCCGACCCGGTAGCCGCCCTCGCGGACGGTCGTGATCACGGGCGGGTCACCGAGCTTGGCCCGCAACCGGTGCACGGTGTGCTTGACCGCGGACGTGAACGGGTCGGCCGCCTCGTCCCAGACCCGTTCCAGCAACTCCTCGGCGGACAGGACCAGCCCCGGCGAGGCCAGCAGGCACTCCAGGAGCGCGAACTCCTTGGGACTGAGGTCGAGCCGCCTGCCCGCGCGGAACGCCGTGCGGCGGGCCGGGTCGAGGGTGATGTCCTCGTAGGACAGTTCGGGAGGAACCGGTCGGACGGCCCGACGGCCCAGGGCGCGAACACGGGCGACCAGCTCGACGAAGGCGAACGGCTTCGGCAGGTAGTCGTCCGCGCCGAGGCTCAGCCCTTCGACGCGGTCCTCCACCGTGCCGGCCGCGGTCAGCATCAGCACACGGGTGTCGACGCGGTCGCCGGCGAGCCGACGGCAGATGTCGTCCCCGTGGACGTCGGGCAGGTCCCGGTCGAGCACCACCACGTCGTAGCGGACGACGTCCAGGCGGTCCAGGGCGTCGGTGCCGGTCAGCACCACGTCGACGGCCATGCCCTCACGCCGCAGCCCCGTGCCGATGGAGCGGGCCAGCACCTCGAAGTCCTCGATCACCAGGACCCTCATCGCGGACCACCACCGGTGGTGGAGCGGGCAGGGCGGCAGGTTCGACGCGTCACGTGCGCCACGATGCCAGGCGCCCGGTTCCAACCGGGTCGCGGTCGCCGAGACCGGGCTGGAACCGCGCGCCGGCTACAACTTCCGGCATGAGATCCACATCCACCCACCCGGGGATCGTCGTCACCGGACTGCGCAAGCGGTACGGGACGACCCTGGCGCTCGACGGCATGTCCTTCACCGTTCGCCCGGGACTGGTCACCGGCTTCGTCGGACCCAACGGGGCGGGCAAGTCCACCACGATGCGGGTGATCCTCGGCCTGGACGCCGTCGACGAGGGCACCGCGCTCGTCGGAGGACAGCCCTACCGCAGCCTCCGACGCCCGTTGACCCACCTCGGCTCACTGCTCGACGCCGCCGCTCCACACCCCGGCCGCACCGCACGCGACCACCTGCTCTGGCTGGCGCACTCCCAAGGCCTCGGCGCACGGCGGGTGGACCAGGTGGTCGACCAGGTCGGCCTCACCCCGGCGGCCAGGCGCAAAGCGGGCGACTACTCGCTCGGCATGCGGCAACGGCTCGGGATCGCCGCGGCCCTGCTCGGCGATCCACCGATCATCATGCTCGACGAGCCCTTCAACGGCATGGACCCGGAGGGCATCATCTGGATGCGCGGCTTCCTGCGGTCGCTCGCCGCGCAGGGCCGCGCCGTCCTGGTGTCCAGCCACCTGATGAGCGAGGTGCAGGACACCGCCGACCACCTCGTCGTGGTCGGCCGCGGCAGGGCCATCGCCGACGCCGGCGTGGCCGACCTGATCGCGACCGCGTCCGGCAACCGGGTCGCCGTGCGCACCCCGGCCCGACCGCGGGCGATGACCGTGCTCGCGCACGCCGGCGCCACCGCGGCGGCCTCCGGCCGGGACACCGTCACCGTCTCCGGCCTGACGGCGGACCGCGTCGTCACGCTGCTCAACGAGAACGCCGTCCCGTTCTCCGAGGTGTTCGCGCACCGCGCCACGCTGGAGGAGGCCTACCTGGAGCTCACCCGCGACGCGGTGGAGTTCCGCGCCCCGGAGGTGTCGCGGTGACGCGACTGGACGGGTTCCCCCGGTTGCTGCACGCGGAGTGGACCAAGTTCCGCACGGTCCGCGGCTGGGTGCTCGGCGTGGTGGCCGCCTCGCTGATGGTGGTGCTGGTCGCCCTGCTCGCCGGGGTCAGCAGCGATCAGCGCGACGGACCCGACGTGCCGACCGGACCCGACGGCGCCCCGGTCGCCGACAGCTTCTTCCTCGTCCACCGGCCGCTGACCGGGGACGGCAGCGTCACCGTCGCCGTGTCCGCCCTCAGGAGCAGCACCCCCGCCGCACCGGGGAACCTGCGACCCGCCACCGTGCCGTGGGCGAAGGCCGGCCTGATCATCAAGGACGGCACCCGCCAGGGATCGCCCTACGCGGCGATCATGGTCACCGGCGGCCACGGCGTGCGGATGCAGGACTCCTACGTCAACGACACGGCGAGCCTCCCCGGTACCGACGCACCCCGCTGGCTGCGGCTGGAACGCTCGGGCAACGCGGTCACCGGCTCCGCCTCCGCCGACGGCACGCGCTGGACCACCGTGGGCACCGTCCACCTGAACGGCCTCCCGTCGACCGTGCTGGGTGGCCTGTTCGTCGCCTCACCGCCCTCCGTGCAGGGCATGGGCACGGACCCCACCGTGTCCACGGCCGACTTCGACGACCTCCGCACCCACGGGGGCTGGGACGGTGACGACTGGACCGGCGACCAGGTGGGACCCCGGTCCGCCACCTTCGCCGGCTACCCCAGGGGCACGGCCGGGTCCGTCACGGAGTCCGACGGCCACTTCACCGTGACCGGCGCCGGGGACATCGCGCCCGCCGTCCGCGATTCCCTCCCGACCGGCGGCACCCTCAAGGACATCCTCACCGGCACGGTCGCCGCACTGATCGCGGTGATCGTCATCGGAGCCCAGTTCATCACCTCCGAGTACCGGGCGAACCTGATCCACGTCACCCTGGCCGCCGGCCCCACGCGAGGCCGGGTGCTGCTGGCCAAAGCCGTCGTGCTGGGCACCGTCACCGCCGCCGCGGGCCTGGTGGGCGCGGCGATCGCACTACCGCTCGGAGCACGGCTCGCACGGGCCAACGGCGTGCACCTCTTCCCGGTGACCACGGCGGACCAGGTCCGGCTCGTGCTCGGGACCGCGGCCCTGCTCGCCACCGCCTCGATCCTGGCGCTCGCCGTGGGTGCCGTGGTCCGGCGCAGTGCCGGGGCGGTCACCACCGTCGTCGTGACCCTGGTGCTGCCCTACCTGCTGATCGCCAACCCCTTCCTGCCCGCGGGCCTGTCCGACTGGCTGGCCAAGGTCACACCGGCCGCCGCCTTCGCCGTCCACCAAACGCTGGTGCGGTACGAGCAGGTCTCCAGCGTCTACACGCCGTACAACGGCTACTTCCCGTTGGCGCCTTGGACCGGGTACGCCGTCCTCGCGGGCTACACGGCGTTGAGCCTGGCCGTGGCGGTCTTCGTCCTCCGAGGGAGGGACGCGTGAAATCCGCCCTGCACGCCGAGTGGACGAAGGCGCG
>DATMCA010001538.1:0-3247 GCA_035559015.1 Umezawaea sp.
ATTAGACACCCCATACCGAGGCTGCACCTCGGCCTTCCCAATCGCCACGAGGTGCTCCAAATACCTCCGAGCGCTAACCCGAGAAACCCCAGCCCGATCCCCAACCTCCTGCGCCGACATATCCCCATCCGTAGCCTTCAACGCCTCCGTCACCAACCGAAGCGTCACCGCCGACAACCCCTTCGGCAAAGCCGCAGACCGAGGCTTCCTCTGCCCAGCCGCCAACAACTGATCCACAGCCTCCTGGTCCAACACGGAATCCCGCCCCACCCGCAGCACCTCGGCCCGCTGCGCCAGATAAGCGTTCATCCGCTCCAAAAACGCCACCCGAGTAAACGGCTTCACCAAATAATGATCCACCCCACGAGACATCGCCTGCCGCACAGTCTCCACCTCCCGCGCAGCAGTAATAGCGATCACGTCCACCGGTGAACCAGACCGCGCACGCAATCGAGCCAACACTTCCAACCCCGAAATATCCGGCAAATGGATGTCCAACAACACCAAATCCGGATGCAACTCCTCCACGGCTCGGAGAGCGTCCATCCCCCGATGCGCCTCACCCACCACCGTGAACTCCGGCAACGTGTCCAAGAACGCCCGATGCACAGCCGCCACCGCGAAATCGTCATCGACCACCAGGGTCCGGATCGTGCTCACGCCCTGACCCCCACCAGCGCCGGCAGCCACACGTCGAACGACGCCCCGCCGAGCGGGGACCGACCCACCTCCACGCTCCCGGACCGCCGCGACACCACCCGCGATACGAGAGCCAGCCCGATCCCGCGACCGTGCGTACGGCGGGGCTGCTTGGTTGTGACGCCCAACGTGAAGATCCTTCCGCGTTCTGCTTCGTCGATCCCCGGTCCGTCATCCTCGACCAGGATCCGCACACCGTCGTCGTCAGACCGGACGAGCACGTGGACCGTGCCGCCCGACCCCGCCGCGTCCACGGCGTTGTCGATCAGATTGCCCAACACCGTCAGGGTGTCGTCACCCGCCTCCCTCGTGACCGACGAATCGGGGGAGAAGCGGAACGACACGCCGTGCTCGTGGGCGGTTCCGGCCTTGGCCAGCAGGAGCGCCGCCAGCGCCGGGTCGGCCATCGCCCGGTCGACGGTCGCGGACGTGAGCGAGCCCGCGCCGCCGACGCGCTCGATGTAGCGCACGGCGTCGGCGGGCCGGTCCAGTTCCAGCAGGCCGCCGATGACGTGCAGGTGGTTGGAGAACTCGTGGGCCTGGGTGCGCAGCACCTCCGTCACGGTCCGCTGCCCGTCGAGTTCGCGCAACGCGTCGTACAGCTCGGTGCGGTCGCGCAGGGTCAGCACGACGCCGACCGGGCGGCCCTGCGACTTCGCGGTCATCCGGTTGGCCACGAGCACCCGCTCGCCCGCCAGCACCAGCCGGTCGGCCACGTCCTCGGCGCCGCGCGCCAGGTCCAGCAGGCCGCCGTGCTCCAGGACCTTCGCCGCGGGCAGACCGGTGGGGTCCTCCCGCAGGTCGAGCAGCCGCATCGCCTCGTCGTTGACCAGCACGAGGTGGTCGCTGTCGTCGACGGCGACCACGCCCTCGCGGATGCCGTGCAGCATGGCGTCGCGGGTCTCCAGCAGCTGGCCGATCTCGGCCGGTTCCAGGCGGAACGTCCGCCTGCGGATCGTTTTGGTGACCATCGCGGCGCCCAGCGACCCGATCAGCGCCGCCGCCGCGAGCCAGCCGATCAGCTCGGGCAGGTCGTCGGCGAAGTCGGACGACAGCTGGGTCTCCAGGATGCCGACCGACGCGATGCCGATGATGGTCCCGTCGGCCGCCCTGATCGGCACCTTCGCCCGCAGCGACGTTCCGAGCGTGCCGGTCTCCGTGCCGACGAACACCTGCCCCGACAGCGGTGACGACGGGTCGGTGGACACCTTCTGGCCGATGCGGGTCGGATCGGGGTGGGAGTACCGGTTGCCGTCCCGGTCGGTCACCACGACGTAGGTCACGCCGGACGCCTTGCGCAGCACCTCGGCGAGCGGCTGGATGATCTCCGCCGGGTGCGGGGCTCCGAATGCCTCGATCACCGAGGGCAACCGCGCCACGCTTTCGGCGGTTGACAGCATCCGGTCCTTGTAGGCCTCGCGAATCCGGTCGTTCTGGAGTTTGGCGGCGAGCAGACCGGCGGTGCACGTCGTGACCAGAACGATGACGACCTGCAAAGCCAGCAGGTAGACACCGAGTGAGAACGACCGTCGCATGCTGCGCATTCTGGCCTAGTACGCCTGTGAGCTGCTTCACGACCGGAACGACCATTACGACCGTTACTTCCAGTGGTGTATTCGTCACCCCCTGAATGCCTACCCTCAGCCGCCACCGGGGCACTGAAGCTCCGGATACCCGGAAGGCGTTGAACAATGTCGAGAATTCACACCCGTGGAGCGCGCACGGTGGCGGCCGCGACGATCGCGGTGAGTCTCGCGCTCGCGGGCTGTGGCGGCGCGAGCACCTCGAGCTCGGTCGCGAAGCTGGAGATCATGGCCCCCGCGGATCCGGGTGGCGGCTGGGACCAGACGGCGCGGGCCATGCAGGCCAGCATCACCGGCGCTGAACTGGTCAAGTCGGTCCAGGTCAGCAACGTCGGCGGCGCGGGCGGCACGGTCGGCCTGCAGAAGCTGGCCAACGAGAAGTCCGAGGGCTACCTGATGATCACCGGTCTGGTGATGGTCGGCGCCGTCGAGACCAACGGCGTGGACAAGCGCCTGGAGGACGCGACCCCGATCGCCCGGCTCACCGCCGAGGACGAGGTCGTCGTCGTGCCCGCCGACTCGAAGTACCAGAAGATCGACGACCTGCTGGCGGACATCGCCGCGAACGGTCAGGGCGTCTCGATCGCGGGTGGTTCCGCGGGCGGCACCGACCACATCCTCGCGGCCATGATGCTGAAGGCCAAGGGCATCGAGCCGGCGAAGCTCAACTACGTCCCGTTCTCCGGTGGTGGCGAGTCGCTCGCCGCGCTGCTGGGCAACAAGGTCAACGCCGGCATCTCCGGCGTCGGCGAGTACGCCGAGCAGATCAAGGCGGGCAAGCTCCGCGCGCTGGCGACCTCCGGCCCGAACGAGCACCCCGACCTCAACGCCAAGACCCTCAAGGCCTTGGGCATGGCCGTCGAGCTGATCAACTGGCGCGGCGTGGTGGCCCCCGGCGGCATCTCCGTGGCCGCGAAGGACAACCTCGTCAAGCTGGTCACCGAGATGCACGCCAGTGAGCAGTG
>DATMCA010001539.1:0-4926 GCA_035559015.1 Umezawaea sp.
GACGTACCACCCGCTCGGCGGCGCGGTGCTGAACAAGGCGACCGACAACTACGGTCGCCTGCACGGGTACACCGGGCTGTACGTCGTGGACGGTGCGCTGATCCCCGGCAACACCACCGTGAACCCGTTCGTCACCATCACGGCGCTCGCCGAGAGGAACATCGAGAGGATCATCGCCACCGACCTGTGACGACGGTCCGACCCGGCCTCACAGCTTGGGCAGCACGCAGGCGGCGTCGAGGCCGAACACGCGGTTCAGCCTGCCGAACGCGAGCCACGAACCGATGCTCATGCTCAGCTCCACGATCTCCACCTGGCTGTAGTGCGCGGTCATGCGAGACCAGAACTCGTCGTCGAGGCCGTGGTGATCCAGTGCGTACCGCTCGGCGTACTCCGCGGCCAACCTGGTGCGGTCGTCGAAGGAGTCGGTGGTGCGCCACTGGGTCACCGCGTCGGCGAACCCCTCCTCGACCTTCACACCGTCCCTTTCGGTCCGCCAGTCGAGGCAGAACATGCACCCGTTGATCTGGGCGATCCGCAGCCGCGCGGCCTCGAACTCGCGCAGCCCCAGGGTGGTGTGGCTGTACACCGCCAGCGAGAAGTTCGAGGCGGCGATCCCGATGCCGGGGACCATCTCGCCCCACACGTAGCCGATCGGGTCCTTGCCCTGCGGGATGTCGATGTTCATCGCGGTGTCCTTCCGAGCTTGCCGACCACCGGGCGCAACGGGACGTCGAGCGCGTCGTAGAGGCCGGGTTCCGCCTCCACGAGCCAGTCGATGGCGTTCACCAGGCGCCCGACCGCGGTGGCGTTGCCGCCCGCGGCCCGGTTCTCGCCCTCGTCGGTGGCCTCGACCGAGACCTCGATCCGCGGACGCCCCTCGATGATCACCTTGTGCGCGCCCGAACCGGAGGGCGGCATCGGCCAGTCCGTCGCGCACGAGTTGTGGATGCGCGTCACGTGCTCGATGACGATGAGCGGCTCGCCGCCGACGATGCCCTGCACCTCGAACCGGACCGCACCCTGTGTGCCCGCCTCGAATTCGCCCATGATCCGGGTCGTCACCGTGGTGTCGAGCGCGCGCCGGGCCACGGTTTCCCTGATCTCGTCGAGTTCCACGCCCAGCGCCCTGGCCATCAGCCGGAGCTGCCCGCCCCACACCATGGTCGGGACCGTCTCCATGAGCATCGGCGCCTGGTAGTCCAACGGCTGGCCGAAGCCGATCAGCCACCGCACCGCGTCCGGCTGGTCGTAGGTGGAGTAGTCGAAGATCTCCTGGCAGCGGATCCCGTCCACCACGCTGCCCAACCCGCTGATCAGCAGCGGCAGGACGTCGTTGCCCCAACCGGGGTCCACACCGGAGACGAACAGCGAACCGCCGCCCTCCGCCACGGCCGCCAGCACCGGGTCCCGCAGTTCCGGCGGGGCACTCCGCTGGTCGTAGAACGCGTACAGGGCGGGCGTCACGACCACCGCGCCCGCCCGGATCGCCCTGGTGATGTCGGCGAGGGCGTCGTCGGGCCGGATGTCGCCGGACGCCGCGTACACCACGGCACCCGGACTCGCGGCCAGCACCGCGTCCACGTCGTCGGTCGCCGCCACCCCGAGTTCGTCGTCGAGCCCGGCGAGATCGCCCGCGTCGCGGCCGACCTTCTCCGGGTTGTGGACGAGAACGGCGACCAGTTTCAGCGCTGGATGGGCGTCGACGGCGCGAATGGCGGCACGACCGACGTTCCCGGTACCCCACACCACTGTGGCGATCATGTGTTGCAGGCTAACGAAAGTACTCCTCAGTTCCTAGCGCCGGAGCGATCCCCGGCCAATGTCCACCTTGAGGGAGCAACCGCTGTCCATCCGCGAAAACCTTTGCTGCGCCTGGAGTATCAAGCCGATCGTTCGCCGTCCACTTGATGCCCGCGCACCCGGCCGCCCCGCTCGACGACCCCACCCCCGGCACGTGTCGGCGGCCCGCTGTCCGCGGTCGGATTCCGGTGTGGCGACCGGGCAGATCTCTTCCTGACCCGCGGGCCGGGCACCGGCGAGCACCCTCGCGACTTCACCACCGAATTACCGCTTAATCGAGCAAGAAAGACCGGTAAAGATGATCAGTGGGCATTTATCGACAAAATAGAATTGATATCACCCTCCGTAGCGGATCTTTAACGGAAAGCAGAGATGACGTCTCCATCTGGATCATTTACCCAGTTCACGGGGTTCAAAAATGAAAGATGTTCAGCTACACGGAGTCAATATTGACCCAAAATTGAGTGTCGCCGGTCACTTTCGTACTGACTTTCACTTTTTACCGTGTTGTGTTCAGGGCATCACCTCCTCGTCGAAACAACTCGGCGGGAATCGATAACAAAGGGAATTCATGCGCAACAACAAGCTTGTCCGCGTCGGTTTCGGCATTGTCATCGCGTTCGGCCTGACCACCGGAGCAGGCCTGGCCCAGGCCGCACCGTCGGTCGGCACGACCGCCGCCAAGGTCGAGACGTCGGAGTGCAAGGCCGCCAAGCAGCAGCTGTCCCTGGCCCAGGCGAGGGTGAACGAGGCGACGACGACCAGGACCGACATCGGCAAGCAGGTCACCGCGCAGAAGTCCTCCCGCCAGACCGCGATCAACGCGGGCGACGTGGATTCCGTCGGACGGATCAACGTCCAGCTCGGCTCCAGCACGTCGATCTACAACACGATGGACAGCGCGGTCACCGTCGCGCAGGCGCAGGTCGTCCGGAACCAGACGGCCAAGAACGCCGCCTGCTGATCGGGCTCGGACCGCGTCGCAGCAGGACAGGTGTCCTCGCACGACTCCCGGCGCCGGCCGATCCGTTGCGGCTCAACGGGATCGGCCCCTCGGGGAGGCACGGCTCAGCAGGCGTGGGCGCCGAGCAGGACCCGCATCGCACGACGCTCCCGGTCGGCGAGTTCGGTGAGGACCACCGAGGCGCGCGCCAGGTGGTCCGGGTCGCCGGTCTCACCGGCGGTCGCGATGTGCTCGGAAACCTCGGTCCACAACGGGGCGATCCCGGTGTAGAGCCGGTGGCCGACGCGAAGGTCGTCGTCACCGGTGATCGTCGCGCACTCGGCGAGGAAGTCGCGGTACAGGGCGCGGAACAGGCTGCCGCCGGTCCCGCCGCGTTCCATCAGCGCCGCGGCGAGCGGCAGGTCGTGGGCCGGGTCGTTCGAGCGGTCGAGCCACCCCAGCACCCGCCGAGCCGCCGTGTCGATGCCGCGGTGGCCGAGGTTGGCGATGGGCGGGTTGAGGAAGGCGTGCGCGTTGTTCCGGACGGCCACCCGGACGGCCGCGCCCAGGTCGACCTCCTCGGATAGGCCGACGACGGTGTAGGAGAGGTTGCGGGCCGTCATCGGCCCGCGTTCGCCGCGAGCCCGTTCCAGGCTCGCCAGGGTGGTGGTCACCGTCCCGCCCTGCTGGGCCGTGTCGACCAGGTGGGCGTGGGTGTCGTCGTAGCCGCGCAGGGCGACGAAGTGGCCTCCGAAGTGGACCTTCGCGGTGAAGTACTCCAGGTGGTACGAGTCCAGTTGCAGACCGACCGGACGTCCGGTGTCGAGGGCCGCGACGACGTTCCGCCACGCCTTGCGGGGCGACGTGGTCTCCTGGACGTCCAGCGCCAGCCCCAACCGGTCGGCCGCGGTCCGGGTGATCGACGCGGGTCTGGTGCGACCGCCGAGGAACGGGAAGTCCAGGTTCTTGGCGTCCCAGTAGACGAAACCCAGTCCCTCGCCGAGGCCGAACAGCAGGGGCTCGGACAGGTCGAGGCCCTCGTGGCGCAGGAGTGCGCCGAGCGCGGTGGTCTCGCAGTGCAGACCGTCCGGGAATGAGACACCCTCGATGATCATCCGCCTCGCCGATCCGCTCGGGGCACCGGTCCGCCCGTGTTCCGCCACCGACCCATTGTGCCGGTCAGGCCGGGATGTCGTCGTCCTCCCGCGCGGCGGTCACTTCAGCGCCATCAGCGACTTCACCACCAGGCTCGTGCGGCTCTGCCCCGACGCGGACTCCCTGGGCGCTCCGGACGCCCGCAGCGGTGACATCCCGTCCAGCCTGCGGTTCCGCTTGCCGTCGGCCTCCGTCGCGAACATCGCCACGGCCGTCGCGGTGGTGCCGTCGTTGCCCACCGACCACGCCCACCGCCCGCCATCGTCGACGGCGCTGTCCAGGAAACCGCGCGGCACGGCGACTTTGACGGGGACGGCCTGCTCGGCCGCGGGAACGGGCGCCCGCCACACGACCTGCCCGTCCTTGCGGACCTCGGTCACGTGGTGCGGTTGCCGGTAGGTGGTGCCGAGGGAGGCGAACGCGGCGGCCGCGCGCATCGGGGTCGTCGCCAGGTCGTTCGGGCCCGGCGGCTCGCCGTCGTCGCGGGCGTCGAAGATCCGCTTGTCCTCCAACGACGTCGTCGCCCCGTCGCGCCCGCTGAAGTCGCGGTCGAACTTCATCAGCGTGCCGCCCAGGGACCCGATCGGGCCGTTCGCCTGGAAGGCGTCGTTGAAGCTCTGCTCCAGGTAGCCGGGGCCGCCGTGGAAGCCGACGATCGCGCCGGTGGCGACGTCGACCGACGCGACGGCCAGGTGGATGTCGCGGTCCTCGGGCCGCGCCGGGTCCAGGTTCGCCAGCCCCTCGGTCACGGCGTTCCCCACCGCGGTCATCCGGTCCGGCCGGTAGGTCGTCACGACGGTGTAGCCGCCCCTGGTCAACATCGCGGCGTCCGGCACGGACGGGTCCTCCTCGTGCAGGCCGTTGAGGAACTGGGTGGCCGCGTCGACCGCGTAGCCGTTGACGCCCGAGAGTTCGTTCGGCTCGTAGCGGACCGGTTCCGGGAACGCCGCGTCCGCGCGCCGCCCCTGGTCGAGCCACCCCTCCTGGACCATGCCGTCCAGGACGTAGTCCCACCGCTCCCGCAA
>DATMCA010001540.1:0-2677 GCA_035559015.1 Umezawaea sp.
GGGTCCGCCCGGTCGCGCCCGGCATGCCGTCGCCGGGCCTGTCCGCCGCGCAGTTCATCGGACCCGTGGTCTACCAGGTGCTCACCGCGCAGGCGGCGTTCTCCGACGACGAGCTGCGCGACCACGTGCGGCTCCTGCTGGCCTCCTGGTCGGGCTAGCGGTAGGCGGGCCAGGGCCCCAACTCGGGCAGCGAGCCGGACGGCCACTCGTCGGGCACCCGTCCCGCGAGCCACGCCGCCAGGTCGTGCACCGCCCCGGTGATCTCCGAACCCGTCCCCCAGACCCGGTCCACGTCGGTCGCGCGCACACCGAACCCGTCGGGCAGCCGGGTGTGCAGGAAGTCCACGGCGTGCAGGGAGAAGTCGACGGTCCACGCCTTCGGCCGGACGCCCACGTCCAGGTCGACCAGGTGGATCCACACCTCGCGCCACCGGATCTCGACGGCCGAGTCGAGCCCCGTCCAGTCCTCGACGCCCGCCCACACCCGGTCCAACCGCTCGGCCTGCTCGGCGACGGCGGCGCGGTGCTCGGCCGCGCTCCGGGTCGCGGTCGCCTCGATGATCGCGTCCCGCTCGCCCGGCTCCCACATCGCGACGACCTCGCCGCGCAGCGCGTGCTCGACCACCCGTGTTCGCGCCCGAGCCGCGTCCGCGAGGTGGGCGAGCACGTGGCCGCGCGTCCAGTCCGGCAGCAGGGACGGCCCGGCGACGGCGGTGTCGGTGAGGTCCGCGAGCGCGGTGTTCAGGCTGCGGTGCGCCGTCGCGACGGCGGCGAGCGGTGGTATCGCGGTCACACCACCGCAGCGTAAGCGGAACGGGGCCCGTCCGCGTGGACGAGCCCCGTTCCGGTCGAGCGGTGGGATCAGACCGCGAGGTGCCGCAGTGCCTTGCGCAGCAGTGCCGTGCGCTGCGGGGCGGGCACGGACTCCAGGCCGAAGCCGAGCACGATCGACCGCTCGCGCGAGACCGCCGCGCCGAGCTTCAGCACCGCGCCCGACTGCTTCCACAGGGCGGACGGCGAGGAACTGGGCGCCGCGGTGGACGTCCACCCGCCCAGCGACGACTCGAAGTCCGACCTGTCCACGGCGGTACCGCCGACGACGAGTTCCGCGTTGTCCACGAACACACCGCGACCGCCCACGACCGAGTCGCTGACGAAGGTCACCGCCAGCTCGACCTGGCTGCCCGCGAACGCCGACAGGTCGAAGGCGACCTGCTTCCAGCCGTCGCTGCTCCCGGTCAGGCGGTTCCACGAGCCGCTGGTGCCCGTCGGGGCGCACGTCCCGCCCGACGGGGTCAGGTAGTGCGCCAGGAACGGGTGCAGCCCGACCAGGCCGACGCAGTCGAGCGTCAGGCCCGTGCCCGTCGTGCCCGCGGTGTCCGGGAGCGTGGTCCAGTCGTCGGACCCGACCCGGTGGGCCTCGACGAGCACGACGTCGAAGTCCGGTTCGACGTCGTGGGAGAGCGCGAACCGCACCTGCGGCGACTGCCCGGCGGCGACACCGGTCAGGTCGGCCGTCCGGGTCAGCCGCGTGTACGCGCCGTCGGCGTGCACGGCGGCGGCGAACCCGTTGCCCTCGAACGGTTCGAACGGCCCGCGCACCCCGTCGTACGACCCGGCGAGCGCACTGGCGAACTGCGGGAACCGGTCGGCGGGCAACGAGTCCGAGGTGGCCGAGAAGGCCCCGACCTGCGCGGGCGGGGTGGGGAACGACGCCGTGGCGCCCGCGAGCGCGCCCGAGCCGGTGAAGCCGGTCGGCGGGCCCAGCCTGGTCGGCGACCCGACGCCCAGCCAGTACTGGCCGAAGTCGTCCACGTTGACCAGCGTGGCGTTCAGCGGCTCGTTGACCCCGGCCGCGGCGCCCGCCTCGATCAGCCTGCCGCCCTCGTTGAGGTAGTCGCGGACCTCCAGCGTCGTCGTGGCGCCCGCGGTGTGCCCGCCGACCGCCCACACGACCGCCTTGAAGTGGCCGAGCACGCCCAGCGCGTCCGGCGCGCCCTGGGTCGCCACGTCCCACACGGCGGCGTTCGGGTGCCCGACGGCGGCCAGCGCGTCCACGTAGGCGGCGGTGTTGGCCGCGCCACCGCCCTCGTCGGTGAGGACCAGCACGTCGCCGTCCGCGCGGTCGGCGACGGTGTAGGTCGTCCTGCCGCTGCTGACGAGCGCGCCGCCCGCGACGCCGGTGTACCAGTACTCGACCACGTCACCGGGTTTCGCGCCCTTCACCTGGCCGCGGTACTCGTCGTAGTACAGGTTGTTCGCGCCGCCGTAGACCTTGCCGCCCTTCCACGCGGTGAGCGCGGCCGTGCGCTCGGCACCCTGGCCGACGCGGTAGTGCAGCCGCTTCGCGGCGAGGTCCTTGCGCGCGGTGACCGACACGGTCTGCGCGCCCTGCTCGCCGTAGGAGGTGCCGAACGCGTTCGGCGTGAACGCCGGGGCGGGCGTGCCGACCGAGGACACCGGTTCCGCCGGGTGCGGCGCGGACCGGGCCACCGAGAGGGCGAACGGCAGGTTCTTCACGAACTCCGCCCGGATGAGCGCCTCGCTGTCCGGGAACTGGAACGAGCTGGCGCAGTTCTGCGGCTCCCACTCGTCGTTCGGGTCCGACGCCGACGCGGTCTGGCAGCTCGCCATCTCGTCGGCGACCATCAGCACCTTGTTCACGTTGTGCGCGTAG
>DATMCA010001541.1:0-2347 GCA_035559015.1 Umezawaea sp.
CTCGGTGTCGGAGCCGGTCGCGACCACCACACCACGTCCGCCACCCGCGGTGACGAGCGTGCCGGAGTAGGCCATGTTCACCCGGTCGGCCAGCACCGCGTCCGACGGCAGGGAACTCGGGTCCTTGGTCACCGGCAGGGACTCGCCGGTCAGCGCGGACTCGTCGATCCCGAGTTCCTCGGCGTGCGCGAGCCGGAGGTCGGCGGGCACCATGTCCCCCGCTTCCAGCACGACGATGTCGCCGACCACCAGATCTTCCGAGGACACCTCCGAGGTCACGCCGTCGCGCAGCACGGTCGCCTCGGTGCGGACCATCGCCACCAGCGCGTCCAGCGCCTTCTCCGCCCGGGACTCCTGGATGAACCCGATCACGGCGTTCACGACGACGACGGCGAACACGACCGAGGCGTCCACGGTCTCGCCGAGGGCCGCGGTCACCGCGGCGGCCACGAGCAACACGTAGATGAGCGGGTGGTTCACCTGGTCCAACACCCGCAGGGCCCAACTCCGCCCGCGCGGCAGCGGCAGGGCGTTGGGTCCCAGTTCGGTGAGCCTGCGGGCCGCGACCGCGCCGGACAAGCCGAGGTCCTCGTCGGTGTCCACGAGCCGCAGCACGTCGTGCACCGCCATCGCGTGGCGGTCGATCTCCGGGCGGTCAGCCGTGGTCAGCGGCATGGTCTGCCTCGGGTGCGGGCGCGGTGCGGGCGGCCGCGAACGGGATCACGACGACCGGGACGGTGACGTGGAGCAGGCACAGCGCGCTGGTCGAGCCGAGCACCAGGTCGCGCACCCGGTGGCCCGAGTGCGAGCCGACGGCCAGGAGCGCGTTGCCCCTGGCGGCTTCGGCCAGCACCTCTGCCGGGTTTCCCCGCAGGCTCTTGCGGATGACCACGGGGAACTCCAGCCGTCCGACGGCGGCGGCGCGCAACGCGGCGCCCACGAGGGTCTCGGACCTCGTCAGGGCGGTCTTCCCGGCGGTCTCCGCCCAGTCGGCCAGCGGTTCGTAGTCCCACGCGTTGACCACGTGGACCGGGCAGCCTCGGATGACCGCCTCGTCCAGGGCCCAGCGCAGCGCGCGGTCGCTCGCGGGCGAACCGTCGACGCCGACCACGATCGGGGTGATGTCGTCCAGCTTCACGGCGTGCCTTCCTGTCGTTCGCGGGTGTGCGGGAACGGGTGGGACCGGGCAGCGGGCCCACGATCGGCCGAGGGCACGGGGCGTTCCCGCGCTCACCACCGAGCCTCGTCCGCCGCGGGTGCGCCGGTGAGTGGCCGGAGCCCCTGTGGTGCCGGGGTCCTTCGACCCCGTGCCCCCGGATCCGTTCAGCGGCGGCGGAGAAGGACCCTGGCGCGCGGGGTCCTTCGTCCGTGTCCGCGCTCCCCCGAATGCCGGAGTGTGGAGGGCATGAGCACTGTGAGCACCGGATCGGTGGTGGTCGACATGTCGGCCACCACGAACGCCGTGTGGTGGGCCGCGGACTACGCCCGCCTGCGCGGGTTGCCGCTACGGCTCGTCCACAACTCCCCCGACCTCCTGTCCACCGTGGATCCCATCGGCTCCGTGCACCCCGGCGTCGAGGTGCACCAGGAGTTCACGACGGGTCCGGTGGAGGACGTCCTGGTCGCCGAGTCCGAGACCGCTCACCTGGTCGTCGTCGGCCACCGGCCGCGCAGTGCGGTGGCCGAGCTGGTCAAGGCGTCGACGGCGCTGGCGGTGAGCATCCGCGCGTCGTGCCCCGTCGCGGCCGTTCCCGCCGGTGTCCGCTCCTTCGACCAGGACCACCCCGTGGTGGTCGGTGTCCACGACGGCGACCGGGTGGCCGACCTGCTGGAACTGGCGTTCGCCGAGGCGGACGCGCTCGACACCGGTGTCATCGTCGTGCGGTGCGCTTCGCGGTCGGACGACATCCAGTCCGACTCCATCCGCGACGCGATCTCCGTGGCGGCGACCGGGCACCCCGGTGTGCGGGTGCGCACGGAGCTGATCGACGGATCCCCCACCAAAGGCCTGAGCTGGCACGGTCACTTCGGCTCCGCGATGGTCGTGGGCTCGCACGCCGGGCTTCGCTCCGTCGGCCGGTCCGTGTTGCGCCGCAGCACGATCCCGGTGCTGCTGGTCGGCTCGCACGCGCTCGTCCCGCACCCCCCGGTGTCCATGCTCGACGGCAACTAGGAGTCCGCCATGCGCGCGGAAGACATCATGTCCAGCCCGGTCGTGAAGGTCCGGCCCGAAACACCCGCCAAGGCGGCGACGGCGATGCTGGCCGCCCACGGGTTCACCGCGCTCCCCGTGGTGGACCAGGACGACCGGCTGCTCGGCGTCGTGACCGAGGCGGACCTGATGCGG
>DATMCA010001542.1:0-2112 GCA_035559015.1 Umezawaea sp.
GGGAGCCGTTGAAGTTCATGACCACGGCGGTGTAGGTGCCGGGCTTGAGGTCCCAGGTCAGCGCCTGGGTGCCGCGGCCGATGCTCTGCGCGGTCCAGAACCCCTGGTCCGTGGGAGCCCCGTTCAGGTCACCGCCGGTGCCGCGCCGGGTCAGCGAGTAGTCGAACGGGTCGGTGCGCAGGTCGCTGATCTCGTCGTACGACGCGCTGCCCAGGTAGCCCGCGACGTCGGCGCTCGGTGCGATCCCGATGAAGACGGCCCTTGCGCCCGCGGACCGGGCGCTCAGCCGCACGGTGGCGAGGTGATGGTCGGCCCACCAGTCGTCGGAGCCGGCCCCACCGAGTTTCACGACCTCGCTGGTAAGCGCCACCGTCTCGGTGGTGAGCTGCTCGGTCGGGGTGCTGAAGAACCCGTCGTCGTCGCGCTGGGTGGCCATCGCCCAGCCGAGGCCGAGGCCTCCGAGCAGCAGCGGGAAGCCCACGAGCGCGAGCAGGATGCCGATGACGAGGGGGACCGGGCGGTTCCTGCGTGAAGCGGTGCGGCCTGGTTCAGGTGGTGGGGTGTAGGTGGTCATGGTTGTGGTCTCCTTTCTCGCCGCCAGGCGACGTCATGACGGGGGCGCTAAGCCGACGCACCCCGAAGCGGCGGTATCCGGAACCCACAGTGGGGTTCCGGAGAGCGCCGCCCGTGTGTGCGACTACTTGACCTCGGAGCGGCGCAGGGACAGCAGTCCGATGACGAGGGGAAGGACGATCCAGATCATCGTGGTCGAGCCGAGCATCGCCCACTCCTTGACAGTGTTCGTGGCGCCATTGAGGAGCGCCACCTGCGTGTAGTGCCAGTCGATCCACGGCTGCAGGTCCTCGAACCACGAGCGCACCTGGGCCAGGAGCGCGAGGATGCCCGGCATGACCAGTGAAGCGACGAAGTAGCCCACGATCGCGGCCGCGGAGTTGCGCAGCACGACACCGAGGGCGAAGCCGAAGGCCATGCCCACCAGGTTGTAGAGCATCATCTGGAGTGCCATGGACAACGAAATGTCCCACACGGTGTCGACGCCTGCGAGCGCGGACCCGGCCACGTTGCCGAGGGCGCCGACCGCGAAGGCGACGGAGACGGCGCCGAGGCCCACCAGGAGGGTCGCGATCGCCTTGGCGCCGATCACGCGGCCGCGGCTCGGCACCAGCGTGAAGGTCGTGAGCCCACTTCGCTGGCTCCACTCACCTGTGACGGCCAGGATCGCGATGATCGGCAAGATCACCGACATCGGGAACCCGCTCGCCCTCACGAAGTTCTGGTAGGTGACGTCGCTGTTGAGGCCGAGGACGAGGAGCGACCCGGCCGAGATGGGCGACAGGACGCCGATGCTGATGAGCATCCAGAATCCCGAGCGGGTGTTGAACATCTTGCGCAGCTCGACCTTGACGAGTCGGGTGGTCGGGATGGGCTGGGCGGTCCGTCGGGCCGGCTCGGCCTCGATGGTGTCGGGAGGGACGATCGTGGCGGTCATGCCGCAACTCCTTCGCGTTGGGTGTCGGCAGTGAGGGACAGGAACATGTCTTCGAGCCCGGTGCCCTCGGCGGACCGGAGCTCGGTGAGGGCGATGCCAGCTGTCAGGGCCACCGCCCCGACCCGAGCAGGGTCGGCGTCCGTGCGTACCGAGCCGTCCCCTGCGAGCGTGCTGGGGATCCCGGCCCGTTCGAGGGCGTGCGCGAGGTCGCGCGGTGACGTCGACCGGACGAGCGTCCCCGCTGCGGCCAGCAGCTCTTCCTTGCTGCCGGACGCGACGATCTTGCCGTTCCCGATCACGACCAGGTCGTCGGCGATGACCTCGATCTCGTGGAGCAGGTGCGAGGACAACAGGACGGTGCCGCCCTGGCTGGCAAAGCCCGTCAGCAGGTCGCGCATCCACCGGATCCCGGCAGGGTCGAGCCCGTTGGCTGGTTCGTCGAGGATCAGTACCCGGGGGTCCCCGAGCAGTGCGGTGCCGATGCCCAGTCGCTGACGCATGCCGAGGGAGTAGTTGCGCACCCGGCGCTTGGCCTCCGAAGGTGTCAGGCTGACGAGCTCGAGCATCTCGTCGACGCGGCGGCGGGGCAGACCCATGGTGTC
>DATMCA010001543.1:0-3400 GCA_035559015.1 Umezawaea sp.
CTCTCCGGTGGCCGCCGGGGTTTGGCTGCCTTGAGACCCGTTGGCGGTGGCGATGGGCTGGGATTGCTCCGAGGGACCCGGCCGGTTCAGCACCACGGCGGTGGCCGCGCCGAGGGTCAGCACGGTCGCCCCGGCTGCGACCACGAGCGGCAGGCTCAGCCCGAAGCGCCTGCTGTCGATGCGTTGGCGCGCCGCGGCGAGCACCGCGTCGCTGTCGGGCGCGTCGTGTTCGCGCGCCGTGAAGGTGTCCTTGATCAGGTCCTCGATGTCCATCACGTCTCCCTGGCTTCGGCCATCTGGTCGATGGCCAAGCCGTTTCGCAGTGCCGCCAATGCCTTGTGCGCGTGCGCCCGGACGGTGGCCTGGGCGCAGCCGAGCAGCCCGGCGATCTCGGGATCGGGCAGCTGCTCGTAGTACCGCAGCACCACCACAGCCCGCTGGCGCTTGGGCAACCGCGCCAAGCGCTGCCACATGTCCTCGCGCGCGGCGTGGTCCGACGCGAAATCGTCCGCCCGTGCCTCGTCGGGGAGGTCACCCGACGGAATCACTCGTGCGGACCGGCTATGTCGCCAGGACAGGTAGCCATTGGTCACCATCCGCAGCACATACCGGTCGGGGTGATCCGCGCCGCTGATCCGGGACCAGTGCCGGTACACCTTGACCAGCACGTCTTGCACCAGATCAGCCGCCTGCTCTCGCTCGCCGGTGAGCATCGTCGCGTACCGCAGCAACCGCGGTAGTTGAGCTCGGGCGAAGTCGTCGTAGTCAGCCATCACTCTTGAAGACTCACATCGACGGCGATCTGTTTACCGACTTCCGCATCGGATCTGGACAACCTGCCGATCAGCTGGCGAGCCGGTGCTCGTGATCGAAGAAGGTTGACGGCCGAAGTAAACAGGTTGATCCACTCAACGAGTCATAGAGGCACTGGGGAAATAACAGCCGACCTTGCAAGGGGCGATCTGTGCGCAAACGCGGTTTCATCCATGCGGCGGTCTTCGCCGTGGTGGCCACCGGTGTGGCCGTCTCACCGGCAGCCGCGCAACAACCCACACCCGCGCCGACCGAGGCGCCAAGGACGGTCACGCTGATCACCGGCGACAAGGTGACCGTGACCAGGAAGGACGGCTCCTGGGACGCGAAGATCGAGCCTGCCAGGCGGCTCGGGCCCGTGCGGTTCATCAAGTCGGTCAGCGCCAAGGGCGTCACGGTGATCCCGTCGGTCGCCGAGCCGCTGATCCGGGCGGGCAAACTGGATCGCAAGCTGTTCGACGTGACCGGCCTGATCGACCTGGGCTACGACGACGCCCACACGCCTGAGATCCCGCTGCTGGTCGAGTCCACAGGTGCCCAAGCGCTCGGGAAGATCACCCGTGAACTGCCGTCGATCCGACTCTCCGCGGTGGCCACGCCGAAGGACAAGGCCGCGGAACTGTTCGACAAGGCCGGCACGGGCAAGATCTGGCTCAACGGCAAGGTTCATCCATCACTGGATGTGAGCGTGCCGCAGGTCGGCGCGCCTGCCGCCTGGCAGGCCGGGCACACCGGCGTCGGCGCGACCGTCGCGGTCCTCGACACCGGCTACGACCCGAAACACCCTGACCTGGCCGGGATCGTGAAGGGCGAGAAGGACTTCACCGGCGAAGGCATCGTCGACAACGTGGGGCACGGCACGCACGTGGCCTCGACCGTCGCCGGCCGTGGCGCCGAGTACACCGGCGTCGCCAAGGGCGCGGACCTGCTGATCGGCAAGGTCTGCCAGACAGACGGCTGCCCGTTCGACGCGGTCCTCGCAGGCATGCAGTGGGCCGCGGACAGCGGCGCCAAGGTCGTCAACATGAGTCTGGGTGGCGGGTCCGGCGACGGCGTCAGCGACCCGCTGGAGGTCGCGGTCAACCGGCTCTCGGCGGAGAAGGGCACGTTGTTCGTGATCGCGGCAGGCAACTACGGCCAACGCACGCCTGTTGCGAGCCCGGCGTCCGCAGACGCCGCGCTGGCCGTGGCCAGTGTGAGCAAGCAGGACAAGTACAGCACGTTCTCGCAGCCCGGACCGCGGTTCAAGGACTACGCCGTCAAACCGGACATCGCCGCGCCCGGTGAGGACATCGTGGCCGCACGGGCCGAGGGCACGCTCGCCGACCGCGCTGTCGACGAGCACCACGCGCGGCTGAGCGGCACCTCCATGGCGACGCCGCACGTGGCTGGTGCCGCGGCGATCCTGGCCGCGCAGCACCCGGACTGGACCGGCCGGCGGATCAAGGCCGCGCTGATGGGCAGCGCGACCCCGATCGACGCCACGATCTACCAGCAGGGCGCCGGCCGCCTCGATGTGGGCCGGGCGTCCGGGCAGACGATCATCCCCAGCACGGGGAGCCTGAGTCTCGGTTTCGTGCGGTGGCCGTACGACCAGCCCACGCCGACCAAGCAGATCACGTACAGCAACACCGGCAGCGCACCGGTTTCGCTGCGGCTGAGCATGGACGTCCCGGCGTTCCGCACGAACGTCGACCAGGTCGTGGTGCCCGCCAACGGCGAGGCCACGGTGTCGGTCACCTTCGACCACTCCGCCGCGCAGCTCGGTGTCCACGGCGGCAGGCTCGTTGCCAAGAGCGGCGCAGGCGACACGGTGATCCAGACGCCGGTCGGTGCGTACAAGGAACCGGAAAGCTACGACCTGACGACGAAGCTGATCGACCAGAACGGCGCTGCGCCTGCCGACGGCCTGCTGGCGAGCGCGATGTGGGTTGCGCTGGGCACTGACCAGGACGATTTCGACCTGATGGGGAACGACAGCACCGTGCGGCTGCCTGCGGGCCGGTACGCCGTGATGGGCACGATCCAGACCGCAGTGCCCGGTCAGCCCCTGCCGACGAGCACCAGGGTGGCCGACCCGGAGGTCGACCTGCACAAGGACACCGTGGTCACGCTGGACGCCAGGAACGGCAAGAAGGTCACCGTGCAGACCGATGAGAAGGACGCCCGCCCGATCTCCTGGACGAACGGGATGGTCGTCGACACCGGAGCACGTGGGGTGGGCTACTACAGCTATTCGGCCTACAACGACTACACCGCGCCCACCACCAAGCACACCAAGGAATTCCGGTACTTCGACCGGATGAAGCTCGAACGGCCGCAGGTCCGGCTGACGGTCGACAAGCCCGAGTCGTTCGAGGTCCCCGTGGAGTGGATACCGGGCTCGCCGCAGACGACCGACACCCGCGCGCTGTCCGCTGTGGACGTTGGACATGCCACACCCGGCGAGATCGCCGCGGCCGACCTCAAGGGCAAACTCGCGGTATTCACCTTGGGCGACGGTGAAGGCCTCGAGGTCAGCCCGCGGGCGCGGGCGATCGCCGATGCGGGCGCGAACTCCGCGCTGTTCCACTTCTCCGGCAGCTCC
>DATMCA010001544.1:0-2036 GCA_035559015.1 Umezawaea sp.
CTGCTCGCCGCGCTGCCCGAGGACGCGCTCGACGCCGCGGACCGGGCGCTGCTCGCCGATCTCGTCGAGGGCTGATTTCACGGCCCACTGCGCCGTCTGGCACTATGGACGGGTTGCCGGCGCCCGACGCTTGAGTGTCGGCCGCCGCCGGGTGCCGACCCCCACGAGTGGAGCGGCGCCCCCGCATGACCGCAATCAGACGAGGACGGACCCCCGATGAACACCCTGGACGCCCTGGACGCGCAGACCCTGCGCTCCGACATCCCCGCCTTCCGGCCGGGCGACACGCTCAAGGTGCACGTCAAGGTCATCGAGGGCAGCCGGTCGCGTATCCAGATCTTCCAGGGTGTGGTGATCCGCCGGCAGGGCGCGGGTGTCCGCGAGACCTTCACCGTGCGCAAGGTGTCGTTCGGCGTCGGCGTGGAGCGCACCTTCCCCGTGCACTCGCCGAACATCGACCGGATCGAGTTGTTCACCCGCGGTGCCGTCCGTCGGGCGAAGCTCTACTACCTCCGTGAGCTGCGCGGGAAGGCCGCGAAGATCAAGGAGAAGCGGGAGACGACCTCCGCGTCCTGACCGCGGTTGCCGAGGTTGACGTAGCCTCGTCGCGTGGCGCTACCCGAGCTCCCCGACGACCGGCGGGCACAGCCTCGCCGGTACGGTCCGGCGGACCCGACGGCGGCACCCCGTTCGCCTGGCCGTCCCGTTCCGCCGTACGACGAGCGGGCCCCCGGTGGCCCGCCGCCCCGTGCCGCCATGGCGTCGCGCCAGCCTGTCGACGACGAGCCGACGGAGGCGATCCCGACGGTCGCGGATCCGGCGCCGTCGGAGACCGACATCGGACGGCCCGTGGGCAACGCGCGGCGGCGGCGTCAGCTCGGCACGTCGCCGACGGAGCGCCCGGCCTCGGGCTACTCGGCGCCGTCAGCGAGCGGCAGGTCGCAGAAGTCGGGCCGGCGCCGCCGGCCGACGTTCTGGCGCGAGCTGCCGATACTCGTCGTGGTCGCGCTGGTGCTGACCTTCCTCATCCAGACGTTCCTGGCCAAGGTCTACGTCATCCCGTCGGGGTCGATGGAGACCACGCTGCACGGCTGCACGGGCTGCGTGAACGACCGCGTGCTCGTCGACAAGATCACTTACCGGTTCCGCGACCCGCAGCCCGGGGACGTCGTGGTCTTCCGCGGACCCGACAGCTGGCGCAGCGAGTTCACCGTCGAGGAGCCGACGAACCCACTGCTGCGCGGCCTGCAGGGGCTCGGGTCGCTGATCGGGCTCGCGCCGCCGGACGAGAAGGACTTCGTCAAACGGGTCATCGCCGTCGGCGGCCAGACCGTCGCCTGCTGCGATGCCCGCAACCGCGTTCTGGTGGACGAGCAGCCGCTCGAGGAGCCCTACATCTACTACCTGCCGGACGCCGGGCCGGCCCGCCAGGCGCCGTTCGGGCCGGTCACCGTGCCCGCGGGGGAGCTGTGGATGATGGGTGACTCCCGGAACAACTCCGCGGACTCGCGCGTGCCCGGCCACGGCGCGGTGCCGATCTCGAACGTGATCGGCCTGGCCCGGATGATCGTGATGCCGTTCGACCGGTTCGGCAGGATCGCCTCGGTGGATCCGCATGCGAACGCGGTGGGCATGGCCGCCGGCTCCGGGTCGGAGCTGCCTGGGGCCACCCTGGCGCTGCTCGCGGCCGTGCCGGTGCTGCGGCGGCGTCAGGAGAGCTTTCTGGTGCCCCCTGCACGGCGCCCTCGCGGCACCTGACACCCTCCACGGCGATGACCGCACGATCCGCCCGCCGCGCGCCGCTGCCACCCGAGTGGCGTCCGTCCCGCGCCGTCGTCCGCCGCTCGTCGGGGACCTGGACGCTGCAGTCGACCCTGCACCGCCACGGCCTCGGGCCCGTCGCCGGCGTCGACGAGGCCGGCCGGGGGGCGTGTGCGGGCCCGCTGGTCGTGGCCGCGTGCGTCCTGCGGCCGGGCGACGCCAAGCGGCTCGACGGCCTGACCGACTCGAAGCTGCTCACCCCGGCGGCGCGCGCG
>DATMCA010001545.1:0-4517 GCA_035559015.1 Umezawaea sp.
CCCAACCCCCGCCGACACCGCCGCCCCCGCCGAAGCGGCCCGCCGACCCGCCGACCATGCGGATCCAGGTCCCGCGCCCCCAGCCGAAGCTGCCCCCGCTCTCGCCGCCGCAGCGGCCGCGGGTCCAGTCGGACCCGCCCACGCAGCGCGCGATGCCCGAGCGCATCCCGGCGCAGAAGACCGAACCGATCACCGACGCCAAGCCCGCGGCCCCGCCCGCCCAGCCCGCTCCGCGGGAACCGGCCGAGCCCGAGGTCGCGGCGAAGCGGAAGAAGCCGCTCCTCGTCATCGGCGCGCTCGTGGCCGTGGTCGTGCTCGTCGGCGGCGGCATCATCGCGGCGACGAGCCTCGACTGGTTCGGCGACGAGGTGGCGCTGACGACCGCGCCGCCGGCACCACCCGCGAAGGTGTCGCTCTCCGTGAAGGGCGTCTCCGGTGACGCGCCGTCGCCGAGCGCGTCGGGCGTCGGCGCCGCGCTGGCCGGACCGGCCGCCGCCGGGGTGCTCAGCCCGTTGACCGGGGTCGTGATCGACCCGGCGACCGGCACCGCGCTGTGGCAGCAGGGCGACACGACGCCGCTGATCCCGGCGTCCACGATCAAGATCCTGGCCTCGGCCGCGGCGCTCCTGGCGATCGACCACACCGCCCAGCTGTCCACCAAGGTCGTCCAGGGCGACGCGCCCGGAACCGTCGTGGTCATCGGCGGCGGCGACCCGACGCTGTCCTCGCAACCGGCGGGCACGACCACCGTCTACCCCGGCGCCGCGACCCTCGACGACCTCGCCGAGCAGGTCAAGGCCAACGCGACCGGCCCGATCACCACCGTCCAGTTCGACCTCGGCCGGTACGCGGGCGAGGGCACGGCCCCCGGCTGGGACCCGGCCGACATCGCGGGCGGCTCGATCACGCCGATCGTGCCGTTCATGCTCGACGGCGGCAGGCAGGACCCGAAGAACCCGAACAGCCCGCGCACCGCCACGCCGGCCATGGACGCCGCCAACGCGCTGGCCCAACGGCTGGGCGCGGCGACCGCGACCCCCGGCCCGGCGCCGTCCGGTGCCAGTCCGAAGGTGCTCGGCGAGGTGAAGTCCGCGCCGATCGACCAGCTCGTCGAGAACGCCATGCAGATCTCGGACAACATCCTGGCCGAGGCGCTCGCCCGCGAGGTCGCCAAGGTCACCGGCCAGCAGCCCTCGTTCGAGGGCGCGGCCAAGGCCGTCAAGGACGTGCTGACGAAGAACCAGTTCGACGTCGGCGGCACCACGGTCGTGGACGCCAGCGGCATGTCGCCGCAGAACAAGATCCCGGCGAAGCTGCTCGGCCAGATCCTGGAGGTCGCGGCGAAGCCGAACGCGAGCGACCCGCGCACCGCGAAGCTGCGCCCGCTGCTGACCGCGCTGCCGGTCGCGGGCGGCAGCGGCACCCTGGCGGGCCGCTACCAGGCCGCCGCGTCGAGCGGGAAGGGCTGGGTGCGGGCCAAGACCGGCACCCTGACCGGCGTGAACTCGCTGGCGGGCGCCGTCGTGGACACCGACGGCAGGCTGCTGGTGTTCGCGTTCATGTCGAACAGCCCCGGCAACACGGACGAGGTCCGCCAGGCCCTGGACGTGCTGGCGGCCACCCTGCGCGGCTGCGGCTGTGCGTAGTCGTGCGGCGCAGGTAGCGTCGGGAGGGTGAACGCGGCACCGCAAGCCCGTGTGGCACGACCGGGCGACGAGACGACGACCACCCCCGTCGACTGGGAGTTGGCCGCGTCGACGGCCGCGCGCCTCGTTCGACCGGGCCCCATCATCCCCAGGGCCGAGGCCGACATAGCGGTCAACCGGCTGCGGGAGCTCGCTCCCGAGGCCGAGGTGCACGTCCGCGAGCTGACCGGTCTGGGCCACGGCCTGCCGCTGCTGCCGGGCGAGGTCGTGGACCGGCCCGCGTGGGCGCGCGCCGCGGTGCAGGGCCTGGCCGCGCTGACCGACTCCGCTATGTCCCGGCAGAACGGGCCGCTCGGCGGGGTCATGGCGAGCACGGCCGGGGTGCAGGCGGGGATCGTGCTGTCGTTCCTCAGCTCGCGGGTGCTCGGCCAGTACGACCCGTTCGGCTCGGACGGCGCGGGCAGGCTGCTGCTGGTGGCGCCGAACATCGTCGCCGCCCAGCGGGCGCTGGACGTGCCCGCCGAGGACTTCAGCCTGTGGGTCTGCCTGCACGAGTGCACGCACCGGCTCCAGTTCACCGGGGTCCCGTGGCTGCGCGACTACTTCGGCGGGCAGGTGTCGGACCTGCTCGCCGCGATGGACGCCCCCTCCGGCTCGATCACGAAGCTGCCGGAGATGGTGCGCGAGTTCCGCAAGCGCATCCGCGACACCGAGGGCCCGATGGGGCTGATCGAGCTGTTCCAGTCGGCCGAGCAGAAGGCCGCCATCGACCGGCTGATCGCGCTGTCGACGCTCCTCGAAGGCCACGCGGACCACGTGATGGACGCCGTCGGCCCGTCCGTGGTGCCGTCGGTGCACACCATCCGCGACCGGTTCACCGAGCGCCGCAAGGGCGGCGGCGTGCTGGACCGGGTGCTGCGCACGCTGCTGGGCGTGGAGGCGAAGGTCCGCCAGTACGCCGAGGGCGCCGCGTTCACCGGGCACGTCGTCGACGCGGTGGGCATGGAGCGCTTCAACGTCGTCTGGACGTCGCCGGAAACCCTCCCGACCCGCGCGGAGATCACCGATCCGGCGGAGTGGTTGCGCCGCGTCGCACCGTGAACCGGCCCGATCCGGCCGTTTCGGAGGTGCGGGCGGCCGTTCGGCGGTTCCTGGTCGACGCGGGTTCCGCGACGGCCGGTGGGGTGGCCGTCGCGGTGTCGGGCGGCGCGGACTCGTTGGCGTTGGCCGCGTCGACCGCGCACGTGCTGAGGGGGTCGGTCGTCCGCGCGCTGGTCGTGGACCACGGACTCCAGGCCGGGTCGGCCGAGGTCGCCGCACGGGCCGCCGAGCAGTGCCGCGGCCTGGGGTTGGACGCGACCGTGCTGCCCGTCGTGGTCGACGGCGGCGGAGGCCCCGAAGCGGCCGCCAGGAAGGCCCGCTACGCCGCGCTCCGGCCGTCGGAGGGGCTCGTGCTGCTCGGGCACACCAGGGATGACCAGGCCGAAACGGTGCTGCTCGGCCTCGGCCGCGGCTCCGGACCCCGGTCGATCGCGGGCATGAGACCGCTCGACGTCCCGTGGGGCCGTCCGCTGCTCGGCGTCACCAGGGCGACCACGGCCGCCGCGTGCGCCGCGCTCGGGCTGGAGCCGTGGCACGACCCGCACAACACCGACCCGGCGTTCACCAGGGTGAGGCTGCGGACCGAGGTGCTGCCGCTGCTGGAGGA
Organism: Umezawaea sp.; assembly: GCA_035559015.1. Taxonomy (GTDB): domain Bacteria; phylum Actinomycetota; class Actinomycetes; order Mycobacteriales; family Pseudonocardiaceae; genus Umezawaea. The sequence goes on from DATMCA010001545.1 coordinate 3,355, forward strand.
CGTCCTCCAGGGCGGCGTGGGGGCCGCGCTGGCCCGCACCGCGGCCCAGTTGCGCGACGACAACGACGCGCTGGACGCGATGGCGGACGCCTTCGAGGGTGATCCTGCCGACGTCGCCGAGCTGGAGCCGTTGCCCCCCGCGCTGCGCCGTCGGGTGATCAGGCGCTGGCTGCTCGCGTCGGGCACGCCCGAGTTGTCCGATTCGCACGTTCGGGCGGTGGATGCGCTGGTAGCCGGGCGTCAAGGACCGGGTGGGGTGTGGCTGTCCGGCGGGTTGGTGGCGCGGCGCGCGCATGGCAGGCTCAAGCTAGACCCAAGGCAGTCATGACAGAGGGGACACCGTGTACGACGGCGACATCGCCTCAACCCTGATCACCGAAGAGGAGATCCGGGACAAGGTCACCGAACTCGCGAAGAAAGTCGCGGCCGACTACCCCGACGACGGTGGATCCGACCTCGTGCTGATCACGGTGCTCAAGGGCGCGGTGATGTTCATGACCGACCTGGCGAGGGCACTACCCGTGCCGGTCCAGTTGGAGTTCATGGCGGTCAGCTCGTACGGCTCCTCGACGTCCTCCTCGGGCGTCGTCCGCATCCTCAAGGACCTCGACCGCGACATCGCCGACCGCGACGTCGTCATCGTCGAGGACATCATCGACTCCGGACTCACGCTGTCGTGGCTGCTGAAGAACCTGGCGTCGCGCAAACCGCGCTCGCTGGAGGTCTGCACGCTGCTGCGCAAGCCCGACGCCGTCAAGGTGGAGGTGCCGGTCAAGTACGTCGGCTTCGACATCCCCAACGAGTTCGTCGTGGGCTACGGGCTGGACTACGCCGAGCGCTACCGCGACCTCCCGTACATCGGCACGCTGGACCCGAAGGTCTATTCGAGCTGAGCACGCCGGCGAGTATTCGTCAGGTGGTGGCGGTCTTCTCCGCGGACGGAAATCGCCCGCCGGACCTCAGAGGTCCGGCGGGCGTCCGTCTTCAGCCGTGGATCAGCAGTTCGGGCGGCAGCGCCGCTGGCTGATGGCGTCCAGCAGCACGCCTTGGATGTCGGCGGGCTGGAGGGCCTGGTAGGCCTTGCCGCCGGTGGCCGCGGAGATCTGGCGCAGCGCGTCCATGTCGGCCTCCTGGCCCAGGCCGACCATGATCATCGGCACCGG
>DATMCA010001546.1:0-7242 GCA_035559015.1 Umezawaea sp.
AACGACGGTCCTGCTCACCGACTCCGGCTGGGAGGCCACCGCTCGTGAGGCGCACGACGGGCACGTCGTCGTCCTGAACGGCGACCCCGGCGAAGGCCCGGCGGATCGACCGGGGGTGGTCGGGCACGCGGACGGCCTCGCCTACGTCGAGTTCACCTCCGGCTCCACCGGCACGCCGAAGGGCGTGGCCGTGCGGCACCGGGACGTGGTGGCGCTGGCGCTGGACTCCCGGTTCGACGGTCCCGCCCACCGCACGGTGCTCGTGCACTCCCCGCTGGCGTTCGACGCGTCCACCTACGAGATGTGGGTGCCGCTGCTGCGCGGTGGCACGGTCGTCGTCGCCCCGCCGGAGGACCTCGACGCCGCGCTGCTGCGGGAACTGGTCACCGCGCACGGCGTGACCGCGCTGTGGCTCACCGCGGGCCTGTTCCGCGTGCTGGTCCAGGACTCACCCGACTGCCTGACCGGGGTGGCCGAGGTGTGGACCGGTGGTGACGTCGTCCCGGCGGCGGCCGTTCGCCGGGTCATGGCGGCGTGCCCCGGCCTGGTCGTGGTCGACGGGTACGGGCCGACCGAGACCACGACGTTCGCGTCGGCCCACCGGATGCCCGACCCCGACCACGTCCCGGCGACCGTGCCGATCGGCGCACCGCTGGACGGGATGTCCGCCTACGTGCTGGACGACCGGCTGCGACCGGTGCCGGTCGGCGTGCCGGGCGAGCTTTACCTCGCGGGCGCCGGACTCGCCCGCGGCTACCTCGACCGGCCCGGCCTGACCGCGGCCCGGTTCGTGGCCTGCCCGTTCGGCGCGCCGGGGGAGCGGATGTACCGCACCGGCGACGTCGTGCGGTGGCTGCCCGACGGCGTGCTGGAGTTCGCGGGCCGCACCGACGACCAGGTGAAGCTGCGCGGGTTCCGCATCGAACCGGGCGAGGTGGAGGCCGTGCTCGGCCGCCACCCCGACGTGGGCGGGGTCGTCGTGGTCGTCCGCGCCGACGCGCTCGGCGGCAAGCGGCTCGTGGCCTACCCGGTGCCCGCCGACCCCGGCCGCGGGCTGGACCCGGCGGACCTCGCCGCGTTCGCCGGACGGCACCTGCCCGACTACATGGTGCCGTCGGTGTTCACCGTGCTCGACGCGCTGCCGTTGAGCACCAACGGGAAGGTCGACCGGGCCGCGCTGCCCGAACCGACCGCACCCGTGGCGGCCACGCGGTACGTGGAGCCCCGAACCGAGACCGAACAGGTGTTGGCCGGGATCTGGCAGGAGGCGCTGGCCGTGCCGCGCGTGGGCGCCGAGGACGACTTCATCGCGCTCGGCGGCGACTCCATGCGCAGCCTGCTCGTCACGTCCCGCTGCCGCGCCGCCTTCGGCGTTCCGCTGACCCCGCACGACGTCCTCACCACCCGCACGGTCGCCGACCTGGCGCGGCTGGTCGAGGAGAAGATCCTGCTCGAACTCGAACGAGTCGCCTTCGATGACGGCGCCACCCCGGACCTGTGAGGAGACACCACACCATGTCGTCGTCGATCGAGGACCGCATCGCCGCACTGCCCCCGCACCTGCGCGAGCAGATGCGCCGCCGCCTCTCGGGCAACACCGAGCAGGCCGACGCCATCAGACCGGTACCCCGTGACCGGCCCTTGCCCCTCTCGTTCCCCCAGCAGCGACTGTGGTTCCTCGACCGCTTCCAGCCCGGCGGTTCGGGATACAACAGCGCGCTGGCGCTGCGCCTGACCGGCGCGCTCGACGCGGCGGCGCTGACCGCCGCGCTGACCGGGCTGGTCGCGCGGCACGAGTCGCTGCGCACCACGCTCGACGAGGTCGACGGGCTCGGCGTGCAGGTCGTGCACCCGCCGTTCGACCTCGCCCTGCCCGAGGTCGAGGCCGTCCCGGACGGCCTGGACGCGCTGCTGGTCGAGGAGTACTCCCGCCCGTTCGACCTGCGGACCGGTCCGCTGGTGCGGGCGCTGCTGGTCCGGCTCGCCGAGGACGAGCACGTGCTGCTGGTCACCGCGCACCACGTCGTCACCGACGGCTGGTCCATGGGCGTGCTCACCGAGGAACTGGGGGAGCTGTACGGCGCGGCGGTGGCCGGGCGGGACGCGGAACTGCCCGCGCTGCCCGTCCAGTACGCGGACTTCGCCGCCTGGCAACGCGAACGCCTCTCCGGTGACGCGCTGCGCGGCCAGCTCGACCACTGGACCCGGCGCCTGGACGGCATCACCCCGCTGGAACTCCCGACCGACCGGCCCCGGCCGGCGGTGCGCACGACCAACGGCGCCGCGCACCCGTTCACCGTGCCCGCCCCGGTCGTCACGGCGCTGCGCCTCCTGGCCCACGAGCACGGCACGATCCTGTTCTCCGTGCTGATGGCCGGGTGCCAGGCGCTGCTCGCCCGCTACGCGGGGCAGGACGACGTGGCCGTCGGCACCGTGACCACCGGCCGCGACCACCCCGGCCTGGAGCGGCTGGTCGGGTTCTTCGTCAACACGGTCGTGCTGCGGTCCACCGTGGACGGCGGTGCCACCTTCACCGAGTTCCTGGACCAGGTCAAGGACACCGTCAAGGACGCGTTCGCCCACGACGAGACGCCGCTGGAGCAGCTGGTCGACGCCGTCCGCAAGGACCGCGACGTCAGCCGCAACCCGCTGTTCGACGTCATGGTGCTGCTCCAGAACGCCGAGCGCACCCCACCGCGGCTGCCCGGCCTGACCGTCGAGCCGATCGGTCTGTCCCGGCGCGACGCCATCTTCGACCTGACCGTCGAGTTCCAGGAACGGGACGGCTCGCTGGCGGGCTCGGTGGAGTACAACACCGACCTGTTCGACGCCGCCACGGTCGAGCGCTTCGCCGAACACCTGGTGCTGCTGCTCGGCGGCGTGGCGGCCGACCCGCGCCGACCGCTGGGCGAGCTGCCGTGGATGTCGGACGCCGAACGGGACCAGGTCCTGACGGCGTGGAACGACGCGCACCGGGCACCGCTCGCGGGCACGATCCCCGAGCTGTTCGCCGACCAGGCGCGCCGGACGCCGGACGCGACGGCGGTCGTGGCGGACGACGTCGTCCTCACCTACGCCGAGCTGGACGCCCGCGCCAACCGGCTCGCGCACCGGCTGGTCGACCTCGGCGTGCGGGCCGAGGACCCGGTGGGGCTGCTCGTGGAGCGCTCCGCCGGTCTCGTGGTCGCCGAACTGGCCGTGGCCAAGGCGGGCGCGGCGTACGTGCCCCTGGACAGCCGGGCCCCGGCCGAGCGCCTGAGGCGCGTGCTCGCCGAATCGGTCGTGGCACTGGTGATCACCGACCCCGCGCACGCGGACGTGACCGCGTCCGTCCACACCGGACAGGTCGTCGTGCTCGACGGGGACGAGTCCGGTGCCCCCGAACCCGCCGTCGTCGTGCACCCGGACCAGCTCGCCTACGTCATGCACACCTCGGGGTCCACCGGTGTGCCCAAGGGCGTGGCCGTGCGGCACCGCGACGTCGTGGCGCTGGCGCTGGACTCGCGCTTCGACGGAGGCGCGCACGACCGCGTGCTGCTGCACTCCCCGTCGGCGTTCGACGCGTCCACCTACGAGCTGTGGGTGCCGCTGCTGCGCGGCGGGCGGGTCGTCGTGGCGCGGCCCGGTGACGTGGACGCCGACGTCGTGCGGCGCGCCGTCACCGAGCAGGGCGTGACCGCGATCTGGTTGACCGCGGGGCTCTTCCGGCTGATCGCCCACGAGGCGCCGGAGGCGTTCGTCGGGCTGCGCGAGGTGTGGACCGGTGGTGACGTGGTGCCCGCCGCGGCCGTTCGCGGTGTGCTCGACGCCTGCCCCGGCCTGACCGTCGTCGACGGCTACGGCCCGACCGAGACGACGACGTTCGCCAGCTCGTTCCCCCTGACGGCCGACGTGCCCGACGTGATCCCGATCGGCCGCCCGCTGGACGGCATGGCGGCCTACGTGCTGGACGACGGGCTCCGGCCCGTTCCCCTCGGCGTGCCGGGGGAGCTGTTCCTCGCGGGCGCCGGGGTGGCCCGCGGTTACCTCGGTCAACCGGGCCTGACCGCCGAGCGCTTCCTGCCCGACCCCTTCGGCCCGGCCGGTTCCCGCATGTACCGCACCGGTGACGTGGCCCGATGGCGCGCGAGCGGGGTGGTGGAGTTCGTCGGCCGGTCCGACGACCAGGTCAAGATCCGCGGCTTCCGGATCGAGACCGGCGAGGTCGACGCGCTGCTGGTGCGCCACCCCTCCGTCGCGCAGTCGATCACCGTCGCCCGCTCCGACGACGGCCGCAAGCAGCTGGTCGCCTACCTCGTGACGACGGCGGAGGTGGCCCACGCCGAGCTGCGGACCTGGCTGGCCCGCGAACTGCCGGACTACATGGTGCCGTCGGCGTTCGTGGCGCTGGACGCGCTTCCCCTGAGCGACAACGGGAAGGTCGACCGCCGCGCGCTGCCCGCACCCGAGGGCCGCCCGGACACCCGCCACGTCGAGCCCACCACACCCGTCGAACGGGAGCTGGCCCGCGTCTGGGCCGAGGTGCTGCGCGTCGACCGGGTCGGGATCGAGGACAACTTCTTCGAGCTGGGCGGCGATTCCATCCTCAGCATCCAGCTCGTCTCCCGAGCCCGGCAGGCGGGTCTGCGGCTGTCGTCCAAGGACGTCTTCCTGCACCCCACGGTCGCCGAGCTGGCCGCGACCGCGACGGCCGCCGTCGACCACGCGCCGGAGGCCCCGACCGCCGGGCCCGCGCCGTTGACGCCCATCCAGGAGTGGTTCTTCGACACCGCCCCGCGCGCGCCGCACCACTTCACCATGTCCACCCACGTCGAACTCGCCCCGAACCTCGACGAACGGGCTTTCGGCGCCGCCGTGGACGCCGTGGTCGCGCACCACGCCGCCCTGCGCACGCGCTTCACCCGCGTCGACGGCCGGTGGGTCCAGGACGTCGCGCCCACCCCGCCGACCGGTGTGCTGCGGGTGCGCGACCTGTCCGGGTTGGACGAGTCGGCGCGGCGCAAGGCGGCGGACGCCGACGCGCTCGACGCCCAGTCGGGCCTCGACCTCGCCGAAGGGCCCCTCGTGCGGGCCGTGCTGTTCCGCCTCGGCGAGGGGCGGTCGCGGCTGTTCCTGGCCGTCCACCACCTCGTCGTGGACGGCGTGTCCTGGCGCGTCCTGCTCGGGGACCTCGACACCGCCTACCAGCAGCTGCTGCGCGGCGAACCGGTCGCGCTGGACCCCGTGGGCACCGCGTTCGCCACGTGGGCGCGCCGGTTGGCCGAACGGGTGGCCGCCGGCGAGCTGGACGCCGACCTCGACCACTGGACCGGCTTCGCCGCGTCCGCCCCGGCCGACCTCCCCGTGGACCACCCCGACGGCGACCCGGCCGAGGACGTCCGGGCGGTCACCGTTCGGCTGGGCCGCGCCGACACCGACGCGCTGCTGCACCAGGTGCCCGGCGTCTACCGCACGCAGGTCAACGACGTGCTGCTCAGCGCGCTCGGTCGGGCGCTGGCCGACTGGACAGGTCGGGACCGCGTGCTGGTCGGCCTGGAGGGCCACGGGCGCGAGGACGTGCCCGACGACCTCGACGTCTCCCGCACGGTCGGCTGGTTCACCAGCCAGTTCCCCCTCGCCCTGCACGTGCCCGACGGGGACTGGGGCGACGTGCTGAAGTCGGTCAAGGAGCAGGTCCGGGCCCTGCCGCGCCGCGGCCAGAGCTACGCGGCACTGCGCTACCTGGGTTCCGGGACCGAGCTGCGCGACGACCCGCACCCGGTGATCAGCTTCAACTACCACGGCCAGTGGGACGTGGCGCCCGACGACGACGGCCTCTACCGGGCCCGGTGCGCGCCGATCGGCCGGGACACCGCACCCGGCAACGCCCGCGCCTACCTGCTCGACGTGGTCGGCCTGGTGGAGCACGGGGAACTCGAACTCACCTGGCTGTACTCCGAGCGGGTGCACGACGAGTCGACCGTGCGGACCGTGGCCGAGGCCGTGGTGCGGGGGTTGGCGGAGATCGTGGCGCACTGCGCGCTGCCGGGTTCGGGCGGGCGCACCCCGTCGGACTTCCCGTTGGCGCTCCTGGACCAGGCGGCGGTGGACCGGCTGCCCGGCGACGTGGAGGACGTCTACCCGTTGACGCCGTTGCAGGAGGGGATGCTGTTCCACGGCCTGGCCGACCCGTCGTCCACGGCCTACTTCGACCAGGTGCGGCTGCGGTTGACCGGCGTCGGCGACGACCGCGCGCTGGCCACGGCGTGGCAGCGGGTCGTCGACCGCACGCCCGTCCTGCGCGGCGCGCTGCTCTGGGACGGCGTCGAGCGGCCGGTGCAGGTCGTCCACTCGCACGTCGACCTGCCGACCGCGGTCCACGACTGGCGCGGACTGTCCGAACAGGACCGCGACCGCGAACTCGACGTGCTGGCGGCCGAAGGCCTGGACCTGCGTCGCGCCCCGCTGATGCGGATCGCCGTCGCCCGGCTGTCGGACGACGAGGTGCTGCTCGTCTGGACCTTCCACCACGTGCTGCTGGACGGGTGGAGCCTCGCGCAGGTGTTCGCCGAGGTGTGCGAGCTGTACCGGGCGATCACCGACGACCGCGAGCCGCGACTGCCCACCCGGAGGCCGTTCCGCGACTACCTGCGCCGGCTGGCCGGGCAGGACCGGTCCGAGGCCGAGCAGCACTGGCGCGAGGTCCTGTCCGGCTTCTCCGCGCCCACCGCGCTGCCCTACGACCGGCAGCCGCGGCCGAACCACGCCACCGAGTCGTCCACGGCGGTGCCCGTGGCGCTCACCGGAGAGCAGACCGACCGGCTGCGCGCCACCGCCCGCCGCCACGGCCTCACCGTCAACACCGTGGTGCAGGGCGCGTGGGCCCTGCTGCTGGCCAAGCACAGCGGCGAGTCCGACGTCGTGTTCGGCACGACGGTCTCCGGCCGCCCCGGCGACCTGCCGGGCGTGGAGCAGATGATCGGCCTGTTCATCAACACCGTGCCCACGAGGGTCGCCGTGCGGGACGACGTCGACATCGCGACCTGGCTGCGCGAGGTGCAGGCGGCGCAGTCGGAGTCGCGCCGGTTCGACTTCGTGTCGCTGGCGGACCTCAAGTCGTGGAGCGACGTGCCCTCGGGTTCGTCGCTGTTCGACAGCGCCGTGGTGTTCGAGAACTACCCGCTCAACGACGTCGCCGAGGTCGGCGGCATCCAGGCGACCGACGTGCGGGCGCGCGACACGACCACGTTCCCGCTCACCCTC
>DATMCA010001547.1:0-7428 GCA_035559015.1 Umezawaea sp.
GGGCAGCATCACGTCACCGACGACCGACATCGCCCACAGGGCACCGGGGTCCCCGCTGAGGTAGGCGTCGATGAGCGTCGGCGCGTTGTTCGGCGCCGAGCCCGCCCCGTTGTGGTGCATGCCGTACTGGCTCAGGATCCGGACGTTGGTGTCCTTGACGCGGAAGGGCCCCCAGCGTTCGGGAATGTCGGCGGCGGCGTCCCGGATCGAGGCCGCGAGGTCCGGCGTCCGCGCGGCGCAGCCCGCGTCGGCGCGGCACATCTCCGCGTACTGGGCGAACTGCGAGTCGGTGATGCGCGGGTCCCACACGAAGTGGCCGGGCGGGTTGACCGACACCATCGCGGACCGGTGCAGCGCCTCGGGGTGGCGCCAGGAGTAGACCATGGCGGTGCGCGTCCCGGCGCTGGAGCTGAGCAGGTTGATCTTCGAGTAGCCCAGCGCGGTGCGGGCCGACTCCATGTCCTCGACCCGCTGGACGACCGAGTACCCGGTGAGGTCGACGCCCTCGCGGGTCAGCCGGGTCGCGCACAGCTCGAACGCGCGGGTGGTGGCGGGCAGGTCCTTCGAGCCCGCGAGCTCGCCGGACGCGTGCATCGCGCCGGCGAACTCGGGGCAGTCCAGGCGGCGCGACCCGTCGACACCCCGGTAGCCGACCAGGACAACGTCGTGGTCGCCGGTGAGCCTGCTCGCCTGCGGGAACCCCATGTTCGTCGCACCCGGACCACCGCCCAACCGGAAGACCGGCTCCTTGGGTTTCGCGGCGGTGGCGCGGATCCGGACCACCGGCAGGGCGATCAGCTCGGACGCCGGGTCGCGCCTGCTCTCCGGGACCACGAGCGTGCCGCAGTCGGCCGCCACGGGCCCGGCCTCGGTGTCGTAGTCGCACCGCTCCAGTGCGAGGGACCCCGCTCCCGCCCCGTCGGGCACCGCGAGGGTGGCCTCCGGCCGCACGGTCAGGTAGACGAGGGAGAGGAGGACGCCTCCGGTGATCGCGAGCGCGACGACGCGGGAGCGGGGCTTGATCGGTGCCATGTCGGAACAGTAGGAATTCCGCCGGTCCCGATCTTCCCTCCGCGGATCGACGCCCCCTCCCCCGCGAGGGTGATGCGCGCGGGGTCAGGCCGTGGCCATGATCCGCAACCGGGGTTCGCCGATCATCGTGAGCATGTCGGTGTGCTCGGGGCTCCACCCCAGCTCCCGACGTGCGCGCGGCGCGCGGACGCGGCTGGACGCGGCGAGGAGCAGCGCGCCGAACTCACCCCACACGGTGACGGCCTCGTCCGGCGTGAGGCTGCGCGCGGGGCAGCCCAGGTCCTCGGCCACGGCTTCGGCGATCCACCGGTTCGGCGTCTCACCGGCCACCGCGTGGTAGAGGGCCCCGGCCGTTCCCTTCGCGAGCGCGAGGGCCACCAGCGTCGCCACGTCGTCGACGTGCACGTTCGAGTAGGTGTTGAGGCCTTCCCCGACGTAGCAGGCGGCGCCAGTGAGGGCGACCGAGCGGTAGACCATCGACACGTGGCCGTGGTCGCCCGGCCCCCAGACCAGCCCCGGCCGGACGACGACCGTCCGCACGTCCCGTTCGGCCGCCGACCGCACCAGTCCCTCGACGGCCACCCGACCCGTGGCCAGCGGCTCCGCGGTGAACGGGTCGTCCTCGGCGAAGCTGTCCTCGCTCCACCCGCCCGCCGTGCGCTGGAGGAGGACACCGCTCCCGGAGATGAACAGGAACGTCCTGCCGGTGCCCGCGAGCGCGTCGAGCAGGGTCGCGACGACGTGCTCCTCGTGCGGCGCTTCGAGTTGGGCGGCGTACACGACCGCGTCGGCCCGGACCGCGGCCGCGACGACCTCCACCAGTCCCCCGTCGAGGTCACCCCTCAGCGGGGTGACGTCCGCCGCCTCCACACGGCGGGCCGAGTCGTCGGAGCGGACCAGACCGGTGACGTGGTGGCCGTTCCCGGCGAGGTGGCGCGCGATCCCCCCGCCGACGAAGCCGGTGGCGCCGATGACGAGGACGTTCACGACGGCAGCGAGCTGGGTTCGCCGCCGCTGGCCACGACGACGGTGCCGTTGATGTAGCTGCTGCCGGCGTCGACGAGGAACCGGACGACGGCGGCGATCTCCTCGGGCTCCCCGATCCGGTCGCGGAGGTTGGCCCGGCCCAGCACGTCGACGTGCTCGCCGAGCATCGCCGTGGTGCCCGCCGTGCGGACGGGGCCGGGCGAGACGCCGTTGACCCGGACGCCGCGGGCGCCGAACTCGGTCGCCCACGACCGCGTCAGCAGTTCGACGGCCGCCTTGGAAGCGGCGTAGGCGCCACCGATCGGCGCGGGTGACGTCGCCGCGGTCGAGGTGATGTTGACGACGGTCCCGTGCCCCCGTTCGGCCATCGCCGGGACGAGCGCGCCGACCAGCAGGAACGGGGCTCGGGTGTTGAGGGCGAACTGCCGGTCGAAGCTGTCGGCGGTGGTGTCCTGCGTGTTGGTGAACGCGTAGACGCCCGCGTTGTTGACCAGGATGTCCACGTCGCCCACGGCAGCGGCGAGGGCCAGCACCTCGTCGGCGTTCGTCAGGTCGGCGGTGACGAACCGGGCGGTGCCGCCCTTCGCGCCGATCTCCTCGACGAGCTGGGCACCGCGCTCCGGGTCGCGGCCGTGGGCGATCACGTCGATGCCGTCGGCCGCCAGTTCGATCGCGACGGCGCGGCCGATGCCCGCGGTGGCGCCGGTGACGAGGGCGGTTCGGGTGGTGGTCATGGGGACTGCCTCACTTTCTGGGTTGTTCTGTCCAGAACCGTAGGGAGAAATTATGGATTGCGCAACCCACTCTCCGGTAGGCTGAGGCCGTGACCGAGGAACCGAAGCCGCGCCGCCTGACCCCGAAGGGCCGGGCGACCAGGGACCGCATCGTCGAAGCCGCGACCGAGCTGATCGCCCGCCAGGGCGTCGCGGGCACCGGCGTCGAGGACGTGCGCGCGGCGGCCGGGGTGAGCGGCTCGCAGCTCTACCACTACTTCGACAGCAAGCAGGCCCTGATCAGGGCCGTCATCACCAGGCAGGCGGACTCGATCCCACTGCCCGGCCAGCCGCGGGTCACGACGCTGGACAGCTTCGACGCGCTGCGCGCCTGGGCCGACGCCGCGATCGAACGGCAGGTGGAGACCGGTTGCCGCGGCGACTGCAACCTCGGCTCCCTCGCCGGCGAACTGAGCGTCCGGGACGAGGAGTCCCGCACCGACCTCGCCAACGGCTTCCTGCGCTGGAAGGACCTGCTCCTCGACGGGCTGCGGGCCATGCGCGACCGCGGGGAACTCCGCGAGGAGGCCGACCTGGACGAACTCGCGCTGTCGTTGCTCACGGCCCTCCAGGGCGGTGTCCTGCTCTCGCAGACGATGCTCAACGTGCGACCGCTCGAAGCGGCGATGAACGCCTCACTGGCCTACGTCCAGTCGTTCGCCACGACCACCGTCGACACCTGCCGCTGACCCCGCGGCCCGCGCACGACACAGGGACGATCGCCGCCCTCGCGGTGGCACTCGAACGCGAGTCGGCGAATCCACCAGCCTCGACCCTCGCACCCCCGCGGCCTGCGTTGGCTCCTCCTCGGCCCGCTACGGCAGACGGGTCAGCCGGGAGGGGACCGACGTCTTCCACTTCGACGAGCGGCACCGGATCACCGGCAAGTACACCTACGGCGGTTTCCGCAGGCCGGTCATGCGGAAGGACACCCCAGCCGGCTGACCCCTTTACAATACAGCTCTGCACCGTATTGTAAGCGCCATGGACACCGAGGACCGCGCTCCCGGACGCCCGCGGAGCAGGGAGGCCGACTCCGCGATCCTGGAAGCCGCGCTCGACCTGCTGATCGAGCGCGGCGCGGAGGCGACCAGCATCGAGCAGGTGGCCCGGCGGGCCGGGGTCACCAGGGCCACCGTGTACCGGCGTTTCCCGGACAAGGTCAGCCTGCTGATCGCCGCGGTCGAGGCCGCGTACGGCGATCCCCCGCCGACGCCGGAGATCGTCGACGTCGAGCACCTGCTGGCCGGGTGGGCGTCCGTGCTCGCCAGCCCGCGCATTCGGCGCCTCCTGCGCCGCCTCTACGGCATGGTCGAGGACTTCCCCGACGTCGCCCGCGCCTACCAGCGCTCCCTCGGCGACCAGCGCGACCAGGCCCGCCGCGAGGTGTTCCGGCGGGCCCGCGACCTCGGGCAGTTCCCCGCCGACACCGATCCCGACGTGCTGCTGAACCTGCTCACCGGAGCGGGCTGGCAGCACCTCGCCGTCCACCCGGACACCTGCACGGTCGAGGACGCCGAACGGTTCCTCCGCGCCGTGCTCCACCAGGCCGGCTACCGGCCCGGCGGCCACCCACGAGCGGAAGAGGAGTAGCCACCATGTCCACCGCCACCCCTGAGGCGCAGGCGCGCACCAAGGCGTTCGCCCGCGTCATCGGCCCCTACGTCGCCACGTTCACCACCTTCTACGCGCTCCGACTGCCCGACCTCGTCGGGTTGCTCGACGACCTGTTCGCCCAACCCGTCCTGGTCTGGCTGCTCGGCGCCCTGATGCTCGGCGGTGGCCTCGTCATCATCGGCGGGCACCGCAGCTGGCGCGGCCCGCTCGCGGTCACCGTCTCGCTGTTCGGCTGGTTCGTCGCCGTGCGCGGGTTCCTCCTGATCGTCACCCCCGAGACGATCCGGGCGGGCGCCACCGCCACCGTGCTCTCCCCCACCGGCATGGTCCTGGCCCGCGTCTTCTTCGGCGCCCTCGCGGTGCTGGGCCTGCTGCTGACCTGCGCGGGCTGGTTCACCGGCGGGCGGAGCGCGGCGAGGGGCTCGTCCATGCCGTCCACGTGACCGGCCCAAAGGGACGGACGCCGTTCGCGCGCCCCCGGATTCGGGGCGCGCGAACGGGATCCGGTCAGAACCTCAGGTCGCGCAGGTACTTGTAGCCCACCTCGGCCGTCACCAGGGCGTCCACGGGCTCGTCGTTCTCCACGATGTACTCGTCCACGTGGTGGTGCCAGGTCTCGCGGAAGATGCGGCGGAAGTCGATCGTGCCCTTGCCGAGGTCGGCGAAGCCGCCGTCCGGCTTGCGGTCCTTCACGTGGTACTGGCGCACGCGCGGGAAGTTCCGCCGGAACACGTCCACCGGGTCCACGCCGCCGGTCACGGCCCAGTACAGGTCGACCTCCAGGTGCACGTCCCGGCTCGACGTGCCCTTGGTGATCACGTCGTACGGGCGCTTGCCCTCCAGGACCTGGAACTCGTGCGCGTGGTTGTGGTAGCCCAGGTTCAACCCCGCCTTCCGGAACACCTTCGACGCCGCGTCGAGGCGCTTGGTGAACGACACCCACTCGGCGATCGTCGGGTAGTTCACGTACGGCACGACGACGTACTTGTTGCGCAACACCTTCGCGTCGGCCACCACCTTGTTCAGGTCGCCGTCGATGCCGACGTGCGTGGACGTCGCCGAGATCCGGTACCGGCGCAGCACCTTCGCGAACTCGTCGGCGGTGCGGCCGTAGGTCCCGGCCAGCTCGACCTTGCGGTAACCGATGTCCGCCAACGCCTCCAGCACGGGCGCCGGGTTGTCGCCGATGATCCCGCGCAACGTGTAGAGCTGGATGCTGATCGACTCGCGGGGCACGCGGCGGCCGTGCCACCCGCCACCGGTGGCGGACGCCGTGCCGGGCAGCGCCGCGACGGCCGCCGCCGCTCCGAGTGCTCCGAGAACTGCTCTTCTGGACGGGCTTTGCGTCATGGCGCGCTGTCCTCTCAGGATTCTTCGCGGGTGGAGAACGCGGCGTCGAACGCCGCCGCGGGCGGGTCGAACACGAGCCCCCTGATGAACTTCACGGCCTCCTCCGCGCCGCGCAGCCGGTCCATCCCGGCGTCCTCCCACTCGACGGAGATGGGGCCGGTGTAACCGATGGCGTTGAGCGCGCGGAACGACTGCTCCCACGGGACGTCGCCGTGGCCGGGCGACACGAAGTCCCAGCCGCGCCTCGGGTCGGCCCACGCGAGGTGCGAGCCGAGACGGCCGTTGCGGCCGTCGAACCGCTTCTTCGTGTCCTTGCAGTCGACGTGGTAGATCCGGTCGGCGAAGTCGAGGATGAACCCGACCGGGTCGAGGTCCTGCCACACGAAGTGCGACGGGTCCCAGTTGAGGCCGAAGGCCGGGCGGTTGCCCAGCGCGTCGAGGGTCTTGCGGGTGGTCCAGTAGTCGTAGGCGATCTCGGACGGGTGGACCTCGTGGGCGAAGCGCACGCCGACCTCGTCGAACACGTCGAGGATCGGGTTCCAGCGGTTCGCGAAGTCGGTGTAGCCGTCGTCGATCACGGCCTGCGACACCGGCGGGAACATCGCCACGTACTTCCAGATCTTCGACCCGGTGAAGCCGACGACGGTGTCCACGCCCAGCTTCGCCGCCGCGCGGGCGGTGTCGGCGATCTCGGCGGCCGCGCGCTTGCGCACGCCCTCGGGCTCGCCGTCGCCCCAGATCCGGGAGGGCAGGATGTTGCGGTGCCGCTCGTCGATCGGGTCGTCGCACACGGCCTGGCCGACGAGGTGGTTGGAGATCGCGAACACCTTGAGCCCGTGCGACTCCAGCTGGGCGAGCTTGGCCGGGACGTAGTCGGGCTCGGCCAGTGCCCGGTCGACCTCGAAGTGGTCACCGGAGCAGGCGATCTCCAGCCCGTCGTAGCCCCACCCCGCGGCGAGGCGGCAGACCTCCTCGAACGGCAGGTCGGCCCACTGGCCCGTGAACAGGGTGACGGGTCGGCTCATCCTCGATCTCCTCTCGTGTGCACCGCGGGTGCCCGCAGTCCTTGCAGTTCCAGCAGGAAGTCCTTGACCTCGGTCGCGGCGATCCGCTCGCGCGGCTCGACGGTCGTGTCCGAGCACAGCAGGACGGGTCCGTCGGCGGCGCTGTCCGGGAGGCGGCCGTGGCTGCCCCGCACCGGCGCAGGGTCGAGCGGGACGACGCTCATCGCGTACCGCAGGCCCACCTTCTTGCGCACGAGGTTCAGCCCCGCCTTGGCCTTCGCCAGCGGGTCGGCCGGGTTGAAGAACAGCTCCGCCGGGTCGTAGCCCGGTTTCCGGTGGATCTCCACGCCCCGCGCGAAGTCCGGCGCGCGGTCGTCGTCGAGCCAGTAGTAGTAGGTGAACCACGCGTCCGGCTCGGCGACGGCGACGAGTTCACCGGAGCGCTCGTGGTCCAGGCCCTCCGCCGCCTGCGCGGCGCGGTCCAGCACGCGGTCCACGCCGGGCAGCGCCTCGACGACCGCCCTCACCCGGTCCACGTCGGCCGGGTCGTCGACGTAGACGTGGGCGATCTGGTGGTCCGCCACGGCGAACGCGCGGGACGTCCACGGGTCCAGGTACTCCATGCCCGCCTGCGTATAGACCTCCAGCAGGCCCTCGGACCGCAG
>DATMCA010001548.1:0-3501 GCA_035559015.1 Umezawaea sp.
GTCCTCGTGGGCCGTGCCGTCGCGCTCCAGTTCCCGCAGTGCCGCGTGCAGCAAGGCTGTTCGGGCGCGGTCGTCGGACGCGAGCGCGAGGTACAGGGGTGCCGCGACAGCGCCGACCCGTCGCTTCGGCGCCGGGTTGCCCCGGCCGAGGTTCACCCGCGGGATGCCCGCGGTGACCGCCGATTCGACGGCGGTCACCAGCATCGGCCGGTACGGGCCGAAGGAGTCGAGCCGGTCGACGTCCAGTCCGGCGAGCCACAGCGAGCGCTGGGCCCCGAACTCGTAGGCGGCGAACACCGCGATGGCGTCGCCGGACAGGTCGGTCGCGGTGAGGCTGCGGTCGTACGGCGCAAGGTGCCGGTGCAGTGCGCGCAGGAAGTCCTCGGGGAGCACGTCGAGCGAAGCTCCGTGGTCGGTGACCACCCCGTGCACCAGGCGCACGTGGGTGTCGACGTCCGGAGTGGACTCCGCGATGCGGATTCCTCGTTGCGTCAGCACCCTGCGTTCCCGCTGGAGTTCGCGGCGGTGCTTGCTGCGGAACGTGCTCCAGTAGTCCTCGACGGAGGCGTGCCCGGTGTCGAGCAGGTAGGTGGTGTTCACCTGCGCGGTCGCGTACCCGGCTCCGATGAGCCGTCCGACCAGGCGCCCGGCGGGCAGGTTCACCGCGCCCCACGCCCACGCGCCCAGCGCCGTGGCGGTGTCCGCCAGCCCGGACATCAGCACGTCCTCCGCCTCCGGGTGGTCCGGCACGACGATCGGCCCACCGACGAACGCGGCCAGGCTGTGCGCGAGCAGCACCGGACCGCCGAACTCGATACCTGCCGTCTCCGCGATCCGGTCCAGGCGCGGGCAGTGGTGCACGAGGTAGGCGGGGCAGACGCCGATGAGCCGGTCGCCGTCGTAGGCGAGCTGGTGCGCGGGTTCGAACACGCCGGGCGGGGCCTCCTCGAAAGCCGCCAGCCACTCCCAGGAGTGGAACACGCTGCCGCCCGCGGCACGCACCACGGCGTTCCACACCTCGCGGTCGAGGCCGGCGACACCGCGCACGACCTCGACCCGACGGCCACCGACCACGTCCGTGATGGTCATCTCCGCCACCTCAGCAGCACGACTTGAACTCGCGGCTCTCCGCGACGGCCCACGCGAGGTCGTCCGGGGGCGCCACCCGGAGGTCCAGTGCCCCGCGTGCCTGTCGTTCCGCCTCGTCCAGGTCCTCGACCGAGTCGGCGAACACGAGGGTCCGGCCGTACACGCCACCCTCGGGGTGGTCGACCGGCTGGACCTGATCGCCGGAGGGCACCTCCATCTCCACGATGGACGGGAACGCACTGGACGACGGCGCTTGGTAGAGCAGCGTTCCGGCTTCGTCGAACACGACGCTGCGGTAGCGCGCGAGCAACGCGCGTGGCTCGCCCTCCTCGACCGGCAAACCCAGTGCCAGCCGGGACACCGCGTCGACCATGTCCACTCCGGACACCGCCTCGGTCATCTCCACGAGCCTGCCGCCGGGACGTCGTGCGTTGACCTCGACGACGCGGAACCCGTCCGCGCACAACCGCACCTGGGTGTGGCTGACCCAGTCGTCGACGCCGAGCGCGTCCAGCACCGACGTGACCAGCAGCTCCAACGTCCGCAGCTCGTCGTCGGACAGCCCGGACGGGTAGTCGTAGCCCAGCTCGACGAACACCGGAGGCTCGGTCATGTGCTGCCGGAACACGCTGAGCACGCGCGTTTTCCCACCGCGGGTGATGGTCTGCACCGCGTACTCGGGACCGTCGAGGTACTCCTCGACGAGCACGCCGGACAGCGCGTCGGGCGAGGCCTCGTCGAGGACGTTGCCCGCCGCGATCCTGGCTTCCGCGACGGTCTCGCAGCGGCGAACGCCGAACGCTCCCGCTCCGTCACGTGGCTTCACCACGACGGGGAAGCCGATGTCACGGGCGATCTGCGCGGCCTCGCGGGTGGCTTCGGCCAAGCCGTAGCGCGGAACCGGCAAGCCCGCTTCGGTGAGGACCTTCCGGGTGTGCCACTTGTCGCGGCAGTTGCGCGCCGCGGTCGTGGTGAGCCCACGGCCTTCGGGGAGCAGGTGCTCGGCGAGGTGCGCCATGAGGGGGATCCGCGGCTCGACGTGGGTGAGCACCGCGGCGGGCACTTCACCGTCGAGTTGGGCGCGGACCACCTTGGCGACCAGGTCCCAGTCGTCGGTGTCGACGTCGACCGGCACGTCGACCCACGCCATGAGGTGCAGGGGCACCCGCTTGTCGAGGTAGAGGATCCGGTAGCCGAGGTCGTGCAGCGCCTGGAACTCACGATGGGCTCGCCCCCCGATGAGGACGACCGTCGTACCGGGGTCAGCCACCGGATCCTCCTCGTCCGCTGGTGGATCTCGGGATCAGCAGCACGTGCTGGCCTTCTTCACCGGGGCGGCGGCCGTCGCGGTGGTCTGGGGCGCGGGACGCTGCTGGGACTCGGGTTGCAGCGCCTCCACGATCCCGGCGACCTGGCCGATCTCCTCGTTGTTCAGGCCGAGCTGCTTGGCGATCGCCAGGAAGGAGCGCACGGTTTCCTCGTTGCCCTGCACCAGCGCGGCGGTGAGGGCGACGGCGCCCTTGGTCTTCGGGTCGAGCGCGTCGCCGTCGAACGCGGCCTTGAAGAAGTCCTGGCGGGCGGACGCGAGCAGCGCGTGGCTGTCGCGGATGGCGGGCGCCAACTGGATGAGCTGGGCCGACACGGAAGGCGCTGCGGGGGCCATGTTCCTACTCCTTGACGATGTTGTCGTGTGCCAGGTAGGCGGTGGAGAGCACGACCAGTCGGCCTGCCATGCGCAGTGCGTCGGGATCGATGCGGTCGAGCGTGTCCAGTGGCGAGTGGTAGTGCGCCGCGCCGAGGCCGAGACCGACCGCGGGCAGGCCTCGTCCGGCGTACTGCCGGTTGTCCGACGCGACGGCCCCACCGGCCAGGGGGATGTGCAGCGCGCGGCCGGCGCGGTCGAGGGCGCCGATCAACGCGGCGCTGTCGCCACCGACCTCGGCGGCGACGGCGCCGTTGAACTTCCCGGCCATGTCCAGGTTGATCACGTCAGGGCGAACACCTTCGGCGACGAGGAGGTCCGCGTGGTGGCGGGAGCCCAGTGCGCCGACTTCCTCGGCGTCGACCACGGCGAACAGGATCGGCCGGGAGAACGGGGTCCCCCGTGAGATCAGCACTCGGGCGACCTCGAAGAGCACCGCGACGCCGCTGGCGTTGTCGCCCGCGCACTCGAAGTGGCGGCCGGGGTCGGCGCCCACGCCGTCGTAGTGGGCGCTGATGAGCACGGGCCGGTTCGCGGAATCGGGATCGCTGCCGGGCAGGCCCGCCACGACGTCGGTCCCGGTGGCCGGACCTCGGAACAGCGGCAGGTGAGCTCGTACGGTCCCGCCCGCCATCTGCTCCAGCAGTGCCGACCGCACGGCCACGACGGGCAGCCGCACGGGAGGAGCACCGATGGTGCGCTTAGTGAGG
>DATMCA010001549.1:0-22325 GCA_035559015.1 Umezawaea sp.
TCACCACGTAGGAGGCCCCCGACAGGCTCCGGCCGCTCTCGGCGAACGGTGCCAGCGCGTAGTGCCGCAGCGGGTCCTCCAACGCCACCCGCACACCCGCCGTCGCGGCCACGTCCTCGGCCACGGACAGCATCCGACGTCCCTCGGTGGTGGCGAAGTTCGCACCCGCTTGGACGACGGACAGCGCGCCCACCGCGCAGAGCAGCGCGAGGACGACTACCAGTTGCCAGGCGAGCAGCTGTCTGGCCAGCGATCCCCGACCGCCCATGCACGCCTCCCGCCTCGTCGCGTGGGAGTGACAGTAGGACGTCTCGCGCACCGGTGCGCGAGACCACAAAGACCAAAAGAACCGCTACGCCCGCAATCGGGACTTCCGGTTAACGCGCGGGCAACATCCCATCCAGGCGCAGAGAGGCGGAGATCACAGTGCGGATCAGGAACTGGGTGGCGGTGGGGGCCGCGTTGGCGGCTGTGATCGTCTTGCCGCCGCTGCTCACCCCCGGCGCGGACGGCGGTGAGACCGGCAGGCTCCGCGCTCTGCGGGTACTGGTGCCGAACGCGCCCGGCGGCGGCTACGACATCACCGCGCGGACGGCCACCAAGGCGATGGAGGACGCTGACCTGCTGCGCAACGCCGAGGTGTTCAACCTGCCCGGCGCGGGCGGCACGGTCGGGCTCGGGCGGACCGTGGCGGAGAGGGGCAACGGGAAGCTCGTCATGTCGATGGGGCTCGGCGTGGTCGGGTCCGTCTACACGAACAAGGCCCCGTCGTCGCTGCTGGACACCACGCCGATCGCCAAGCTGATCGAGGAACCCGACATCGTGGTGGTCGGCAAGGACTCGCCCTACCGCAGCCTGGCCGAGCTGGTGGCCGCGTGGAAGGCGGCCCCCGGCGCGGTGCCGGTCGGCGGCGGGTCCTCCCCCGGCGGCCCCGACCACCTGGCGCCGATGCTGATGGCCAAGGCCGTCGGTCTGGAACCCAGGACGGTCAACTACATCCCGTTCGACGGCGGCGGCGAGCTGCTGGCGTCCGTGCTCGGCGGGAAGGTCGCCTTCGGCGTCTCCGGCATCGGCGAGTACCGCGACCAGATCCAGGCCGGGACGCTGCGGGTGCTGGCCGTGACCAGCGCGGACCGGATTCCCGGCGTCGACGCGCCGACGCTGACCGAGGCGGGCGTCGACGTGAAGTTCAGCAACTGGCGCGGGGTCGTGGCCCCGCCGGGGATCTCGGACACCGACCGCGACCGGTTGGTGGACCTCTTCACGAAGCTGCACTCGACGGCGCAGTGGAAGGAAGCCCTGGAGCGCAACGGGTGGACCGACGCCTTCGCGCCGGGCGACCGTTTCAGCTCCTTCCTGGAGGAGGAGAACTCGCGGGTGGCGACGGTGCTGAAGGACTTGGGGCTGGCATGACGGCGAAGGCGTGGTTGAAGGAGCGTTCGGAGCTCGGGGTGTCCGCCGTGCTGGTGGTGCTCGGGGTGGTGGTGCTGGTGGACGCGGTGCGGATCCACACGGACTTCGCCCAGCGCGGGCCGGTCGGGCCGAAGGCGGTGCCGATCCTGGTCGGGTCGCTGCTGCTCCTGGTCGCGGTGCTGCTGGCGCGCGACGTGCTGCGCGGTGGGCGTGGTGAGGCCGAGGGCGGTGAGGACGTCGACCTCGCCGCACCGGCCGACTTCCGCACGGTCCTGTTGCTGTGCGGGGCTTTCCTGGCCAACGCGGCGCTGATCGGCGTGGTCGGGTTCCCGATCTCCGGCGCGGTGCTGTTCTGGGGCGCGGCGTACGCGTTGGGCAGTAGGCACTTCGTCCGCGACCCGCTGATCGCCGCCGGGTTGTCGGTGGCCACCTTCCTGGTGTTCAACAACCTGCTCGGCGTTCCCCTGCCCGGTGGCCCGCTGATGGGGGTGCTGTGATGTTCCAGCAGTTGATGGACGGTTTCGCGACCGCTTTGACGCCGACGCACCTGGCCATGGCCGCGTTGGGCGTGCTGCTCGGCACGGCGATCGGCGTGCTGCCGGGGATCGGGCCCGCCATGGCCGTGGCGCTGCTGCTGCCCGTGACGTACGGGCTGGAGCCGACCGGGGCGTTCATCATGTTCGCCGGGATCTACTACGGCGGCATGTTCGGCGGCTCCACCACGTCGATCCTGCTGAACACGCCCGGCGAGAGCGCGGCCGTGGTCGCCGCGATCGACGGGAACCCCATGGCGCGCAAGGGTCGTGGGGCCCAAGCCCTGGCCGCCGCGGCCATCGGGCACTTCGTCGGCGGGATCATCGGCACGACCATGCTGGTGCTGCTGGCGCCGACCGTGGCCAAGTACGCGGTGGACATCGGCGCGCCGGACTTCTTCGCGATCATGGTGCTGGCGTTCATCGCGGTCACGTCCGTGCTCGGCGCCTCGCGGATCCGCGGGTTCGCGTCGCTGCTGATCGGCCTGACCATCGGCCTGGTCGGGCTGGACGAGATGACCGGGCAGCAGCGGCTGACGTTCGGGTCGCTGCACCTCGCCGACGGCATCGACGTGGTGATCGTGGCGGTGGCGCTGTTCGCCGTCGGCGAGTCGCTGTGGGTCGCCGCCCACCTGCGGCGGAACACCGCCCGGGCCATCCCGGTCGGGCGGCCGTGGCTCGGGCGGGCCGACCTGAAGCGGGCCTGGAAGCCGTGGCTGCGCGGGCCGTTCATCGGGTTCCCGTTCGGGGCGATTCCGGCCGGTGGCGCGGAGATCCCGACGTTCCTCTCGTACGTCGCGGAGAAGCGGCTGTCGAAGGAGCACCGGGACGAGTTCGGCAAGGGCGCCATCGAGGGCGTCGCCGGTCCCGAGGCGACCGCGTCGGCGTCGGCCGCCGGGACGCTGGTGTCGATGCTGACGCTGGGACTGCCGACCACGGCCGTCGCCGCGGTGATGCTGGCGGCGTTCCAGCAGTACGGGATCCAGCCGGGGCCGCTGCTGTTCCAGCGCGAGTCCTCGCTGGTGTGGGGGCTGATCGCGTCCCTGTTCATCGGCCTGACGCTGCTGCTGGTGCTGAACCTGCCGCTGGCGCCGCTGTGGGCCAAGCTGCTGCGGATCCCGCGGCCGTACCTGTACGCGGGGATCCTGTTCTTCGCCGGCGTCGGGGCCTACGCGGTCAACGCCGACGTTTTCGACCTGCTGGTGATGTTCGTGATCGGCGTGCTCGGGTTCGTGATGCGCCGCTACGGGCTGCCGGTGCTGCCCGCGATCATCGGTGTGATCCTCGGACCGGCCGCCGAGCAGCAGATGCGGCGCGCGCTGCAACTGTCCGACGGCGACCTCGTCGGGCTGGTGAACACGCCGTTCGCGATCGTGGTCTACGTGGTCATCGCGGTGCTGCTGTTCTTCCCGCTGATCCGGAAGGCGGTCCGGCCGCAGAAGCCCGCACCGCCGTCCGCTCCCGACCGGGAGGAGGTCGGGGTCTGACCGGAGCCCGGTCCACGGCACCCCCGTGGACCGGGCCCGGCCCTAGCCGTGGGTCGGGAAGCCCAGGTCGATGCCGTGCTGGCGCGGCCAGCGGGCGGTGACCGCCTTCGCCCTGGTGTAGAAGCGGACGCCCTCCGCGCCGTGCACGTGGGTGTCGCCGAACAGGGAGTCCTTCCAACCGCCGAACGAGTAGTAGGCCATCGGGACCGGGATGGGGACGTTGATGCCGACCATGCCCACGTGCACCCGCCGCTGGTACTCGCGGGCCGCCAGGCCGTCACCGGTGTAGATCGCGGTGCCGTTGCCGTACCTGTTGGCGTTGACCAGGTCCACGGCCGCCTCGAAGGTCGGCACCCGCACCACGCCGAGGACCGGGCCGAAGATCTCGTCCTGGTAGATCGACATGTCCGGGGTGACGTGGTCGAACAGCGTGGGCTTGAGCCAGAAGCCGTTCTCGTGGCCGTCCGGCGCGTAGCCCCGGCCGTCCACCACCAGCGTCGCGCCCTCCGTGACACCGGTGTCCACGTAGGACGTGACCTTGTCGCGGTGGGTGCCGGTGACCAGCGGGCCCATCTGCGACGCGGGGTCCGTGCCGGGGCCGGTGACCAGGCCCGTCGTGCGCGACGCGATCTTCTCGACCAGGGTGTCGGCCGCGTCGCCGACGGCGACCACCACGGAGATGGCCATGCAGCGCTCGCCCGCGCTGCCGTAGCCGGCCGACACGGCGGCGTCCGCGGCCACGTCCAGGTCGGCGTCCGGCAGCACGACCATGTGGTTCTTGGCCCCGCCCAGCGCCTGCACGCGCTTGCCCGCAGCCGTGCCGCGCGCGTAGACGTGCCTGGCGATGGCGGTCGAGCCGACGAACGACGCCGCGGCGACGTCCGGGTGGTCCAGCAGGGCGTTCACCGCGGTCGCGTCGCCGTGCAGGACGTTGAGCACGCCGTCCGGGAGGCCCGCCTCGCTGAACAGCTCGGCCAGCCGCACCGCCGCCGACGGGTCGCGCTCCGACGGCTTGAGGATGAACGCGTTGCCGCTCGCGACGGCCACGGGGAACATCCACATCGGCACCATGACCGGGAAGTTGAACGGCGTGATGCCCGCGACCACGCCCAGCGGCTGGCGCACCGAGTAGGCGTCGACCCCGCGGGACACCTGCTCCGAGTGCTCGCCCTTGAGGAGTTGGGGGATGCCGCAGGCGAACTCCACGACCTCCAGGCCGCGCTGGACCTCACCGGCGGCGTCGTCCAGCACCTTGCCGTGCTCGGAGGTGATGATCGCGGCCAGTTCGTCGCGGTGCTCGTGCAGCAGGTGGCGGAAGTCGAAGAGGATCCGGGTGCGGGTGGCGAGCGAGGACTCCGACCACGACGCCGACGCCTTGAGCGCCGAGGCGACCGCCAGGTCGACGTCCGCCTGGTCCGCCAGGGCGACCTGCTTCGCCACCTCGCCGGTGGCCGGGTTGAAGACGTCGCTGGTCCTGGTCGACACGCCGGTGGTGCGGGCGCCGTCGATCCAGTGCGGGATGGTGCTGGTCAAGACGACCCTCCTGGGGCGGCTGTGGTGTTCCGGACGACGAGCTTCGGGTGCAGCAGGTGGCGCACGGGTTCGGTGCGCTCACCGCGCACGCGTTGCAGCAGGGCTTCGGCGGCCAGCCTGCCGATCTCGTTGCGGGGCTGGTCGACGGTGGTGAGCGAGACGTGGCGGAGCGCGGCCAGGGAGGTGTTGTCGTAGCCGACGACCGAGACGTCCGCCGGGACCCGGAACCCCGCCTCCTCCAGGGCGGAGATCGCGCCCACGGCGTTGAAGTCGTTGCAGGAGATGACGGCCGTGGGCATCCGGCCGCCGCGGTGCAGCTCCTCGACGGCCCTCGCGCCGGCCGCGTCGGTGTACTCGCTGGCCACGACCCTGGGCTCGAGGCCGTGCCTGGTCATGGCGTTGACGAAACCGCGGCGGCGCGGGCCGGACTGGCTGCCCTCGCCGCCGTCCAGGTGGACGATGTCCTGGTGGCCGAGGGAGACCAGGTGGTCCACGGCCAGGCCCGCGCCCTGTTCGCCGTCGTCGTTGACCGTGTCGACACCGGAGACCCGTGACGACCTGGCCACCAGGACGACCGGCAGGTGGTCGGCGGCGTTGCTGATGGCCGCCGTGGGCACCACGGGGCTGAGGAGGGCCAGGCCGGCGGGCCGGAACGAGAGCAGGCTGTCCAGCGCTCGTCGTTCCCTCGCCGGGCTGCGGCCGCCGGTGTTGATGATGAGCTCGAAGCCCTGCTCCCGCGCCACGGCGTCGAGCCCGTCGACGACCTCGGCGAAGAACGCGTTGTGGAGGTCGGACACCATCACCCCGAGCACGGTCGAGGTCCGGCTGGCCAGCGAGCGCGCCATGGCGTGCGGCGAGTACCCCAGTTCCTCCGCCGCCCGGAGCACCGCGTTGCGCCGCTGCTCGCTCACCTTCGGTGAATCCCGCATCACCAGCGACACCAGCGCGCGGGACACCCCCGCCCGCTTGGCGACGTCCTCCATGGTTGGCCTGACCACCGCCACCTCCTCGTTCGCGGGTCACGAGCCGGAAACGCCCCCTTGACACCCGTGTGACGGAAGCTACAGCATTGGAGCGCTCCAACCAATAGAGCGCTCTAACGCCACAGACCTCCTACCAGGACGGAGACCCTCCGCATGCGGATCGGAGTCGCTGGAGTCGGCCGGATCGGCACGATGCACGCCACCAACCTCGCCGCGCTGGACCAGGTCGACGAGGTGCTCCTCTTCGATCCCGTGCCCGGTCGCGCAGCGGTGGCGTCGGCCGCCCTGCCCGGCACGAAGGCCGTTGACGACCTCGACGCGTTGCTCACCGCCAGTGACGGTGTCCTCCTCGCCACCCCCACGAACACGCACCCGGCGCTGCTGCGCGCGGCGCTGGCGGCGAAGGTCCCGGCGCTCTGCGAGAAGCCGATCGCCAGCGACCTGGACGAGATGCGGGCGCTGGTCGACGACGTCGAGGCCTCCGGGGTCGAGGTGCTGGTCGGGTTCCAGCGCCGGTTCGACCCCGCCGTGTTCGAGCTGCACCGGCGCATCCGCGCGGGCGAGGTCGGGGACGTCTACCTGGTCAGGGCCATCGGCAACGACGCCCAGCCGCCGGACTTCGGCTACCTGCCCGCGTCCGGCGGCATCTTCCGCGACCTGCTGATCCACGACCTGGACGCCGTCCCGTGGCTGGTCGGGGAACCCGTGGTCGAGGTGTACGCGTCCGGCTCGGTGCTGGTGAACCAGGCGTTCGCCGACGCCGACGACGTCGACAACGCGGTCGTGATGCTGAAGTTCGCCGGTGGCGCCCACGCCACGCTGGCAGGCGGCAGGCACGACCCGCTCGGCTACGACCACCGCATCGAGGTGCTCGGCAGCAAGGACTCGCTCGCCGTCGGCGTCGACGCCCGTACGCCGCTGACCTCGCTGGAACCCGGCGGCCCGGTCGTCGCCGACGACGCCTACCCCGGTTTCCCGGAGCGCTTCCACCGCGCCTACCTCAACGAGATGACCGTGTTCACGCAGGTCGTCGCTGGCGAAGTGGCGAACCCGTCCCCCGCGAGGGAGAGTTTGATCAGCCTCCGCCTCGCCGAGGCGTGCGAGGCGTCTCGGCGTTCCGGCGCGCCGGTCCGTCTGACAGGAGCCAACGCATGACGAAGATCGCCGGCGCACCCATCTCCTGGGGCGTGTGCGAGGTGCCCGGCTGGGGTCGGGTGCTGGAGTCCGGGCAGGTGCTGGGCGAGATGGCGTCGCTCGGGCTGACCGCGACCGAACTCGGCCCGCCCGACTACCTGCCGTCCGAGCCCATGGAGCTGAAGGCGCTGCTGGCCGAGCACGGTCTCGGCCTGGTCGGCGGGTTCCTCGCCGTCGTGCTGCACGACCCGCCGCAGGTGCCGTCCACTGTGGAGGAAGCCGACCGGGTGGCCGCGCTGCTGGCCGCCGCGGGCGCCGGGGTGCTCGTGCTGGCCGCCGCGACCGGGCTCGACGGGTACGACGAGCGGCCCGCCCTGACCGACGAGCAGTGGCGGACGCTGATCCAGACCTCCGCGAAGATCGCCGACATCGCCGCGGGCCACGGCCTGCGCACGGTGCTGCACCCGCACGTGGGCACCCACGTCGAGCGCACCGCCGAGGTCGAGCGCTTCCTCGCCGACTCCGAACTCCAGCTCTGCCTGGACACCGGCCACCTCCTCATCGGCGGCACCGATCCGGTCGACCTGGCCCGCCGCCACCCCGACCGGATCGGCCACGTGCACCTCAAGGACGTGCGGGCCGACGTCGCGGCGCAGGTGCGCGACGGGCTGATCGGCTACACCGAAGCGGTCCAGCAGGGCATCTACGTGCCGCTGGGCGACGGTGACGTCGACGTGGAGGCCTTGGTCACCCTCGTCCGAGAGGCGGGGTACACCGGGTGGTTCGTCCTCGAACAGGACACCGCGCTCGGTGACGACAGTCCGACCGACACCCCGGTGCGGGACACCACGCGCAGCCTCGCGCACCTCAACAAGATCCTCGGAAAGGGCTAGGGACGATGACGTCTGTTCGCTCTGCAAGACGAAGTGTTCTGCGCGTGGGCCTCGGCGTGGCCGCGGTCGCACTGCTGGCCGCGTGCAGCGGGCCGGGTGCGAGCAACACCACCAGTTCCGGCAGCCCGGACACCGGGACCGCCTCCGGCACCGGGCCGCTGAAGGTCGCCGTGGTGACGCACGGGTCGGCCGGTGACGCGTTCTGGAACGTGGTCAAGAACGGTGCGACGGACGCGGGCAAGGCGCTCGGCGTGACGGTCGACTACAACTCCGACGGCGACCCCGCCGCGCAGTCCAAGCTGATCGACAACGCCGTGTCGCAGAAGGTCGGCGGCCTCGTCGTGTCGATGGCGAACCCGGACGCGCTGAAGACCTCGATCGACGCCGCCGTCAAGGCGGGCATCCCGGTGATCACCATCAACTCCGGTGGCGACAAGAGCGCGTCGTTCGGCGCCCTCGCGCACGTCGGCCAGGAGGAGGGCATCGCGGGCGAGCAGGCGGGCAAGAAGCTCAAGGAAGCGGGCAAGACCAAGCTGCTCTGCGTGATCCACGAGGCGGGCAACATCGGCCTCAACCAGCGCTGCGACGGCGCGAAGACCGGTTTCGGCGGCACGGTGACGACCCTCCAGGTCGACATCAACAACCCGACCGACATCGAGGCCCGCATCAAGGGCGCGTTGCAGACCGACGCGTCGATCGACGCCGTGCTGGCGCTGAACCCGCAGGTCGCCGTCAACGCCGCGAGCGCGGTCAAGGGCGCTTCCTCGAAGGCCGCCGTGGCGACGTTCGACCTCAACGGCGACGTGGTCGCCTCCATCAAGGCCGGGGACGTGCTGTTCGCCGTCGACCAGCAGCAGTACGAGCAGGGCTACCTGCCGATCGTGATGCTGAAGCTCTACAAGGACAACGCGAACACCGTCGGCGGCGGGCAGCCGGTGCTGACCGGTCCGGGATTCGTCGACAAGTCCAACGTGGACAAGGTCGAGGAATACGCCAAGCGCGGAACCCGCTAGAAGCGGCTGGGAGGGAGATGTCCGTGGTAGCGCAAGCTCCACCGAACGCCGACGAGCGGATCAGCAAGCCCGGCCTGCTCGACCGGCTGGTCGTCCGACCGGAGATCGGGTCACTGCTCGGCGCGGTGCTCGTGTTCCTGTTCTTCTCCATCGTGACCGAGCAGTTCCTGAGCCCCGGCGGTGTCGCGACCTGGCTCGACGACGCCTCCACGCTCGGGATCATGGCGGTGGCGGTGGCGCTGCTCATGATCGGCGGCGAGTTCGACCTGTCCGCCGGTGTCATGACCGCGTCCACCGCGCTGGTCACGGCCATCCTCTCCACCCAGCTCGGCTGGAACGTCTGGCCGGCCCTGTTCGTGTCGCTGCTGTTCGCGTTGGGCGTGGGTGCGCTCAACGGGTGGCTGGTGATGCGGACGGGGTTGCCCAGCTTCATCGTCACGCTCGGCACGTTCCTCGCGTTGCAGGGCCTCAACCTCGGCATCACGCGGGTCGTCACCGGCACCGTCCAGGTGTCCGGGATGCGCACGACCGACGGCTACGCGTCCGCCGGGTTCCTGTTCGCGTCGACGTTCACCTTCGGCGGCACGTCGTTCTACATCTCGATCGTCTGGTGGGTCCTGTTCACGGTCGTCGCCTCGACGATCCTGCTGCGCACCCGGTTCGGCAACTGGATCTTCGCCGTCGGCGGCTCGGCGCTCAGCTCCCGCGCGGTCGGCGTGCCGGTGATGCGCACGAAGATCTACCTGTTCATGACCACGGCGTTCGCGGCGTGGCTGGTCGGGTCGATCAACATCCTGCGGTTCACCAGCGTGCAGGCCAACCAGGGCATCGGCCTGGAGTTCCAGTTCATCATCGCGGCGGTCATCGGCGGCTGCCTGCTCACCGGTGGCTTCGGCTCCGCGGTGGGCGCGGCCATCGGCGCGCTGATCTTCGGCATGGCGCGCCAGGGCATCGTCTACGCCAACTGGAACAGCGACTGGTTCCAGCTGTTCCTCGGCGTGATGCTGCTGTCCGCGGTGCTGGTCAACAACGCCCTGCGGCGGCGGGCGGAGAGGGTGCGGCGATGACGTCACTGATCGAGACCACCGAGATCGGCAAGACCTACGGCAGCGTCATCGCGCTGCGGGACGTCTCCACCGTGGTCAACGCGGGTGAGGTGACCTGCGTGCTCGGCGACAACGGCGCGGGCAAGTCGACGCTGATCAAGATCCTCGCCGGGGTGCACCAGCACGACCGGGGCAGCCTGAAGGTGGAGGGCGAGGAGATCAGCTTCTCCTCCCCGCGCGAAGCGCTGGACCACGGGATCGCGACGGTCTACCAGGACCTCGCGGTCGTGCCGCTGATGAGCGTGTGGCGCAACTTCTTCCTCGGTTCCGAGCCCACCAAGGGCGTCGGGCCGTTCAAGGTGCTGGACCGCAAGCAGGGCCGCGAGGTGACGAAGAAGGCGCTGTCCGAGATGGGCATCGACCTGCGCGACGTCGAGCAGCCCGTCGGCACGCTGTCCGGCGGTGAACGGCAGTGCGTCGCCATCGCGCGGGCCGTGCACTTCGGCGCGAAGGTGCTGATCCTGGACGAGCCGACGGCCGCGCTCGGCGTGAAGCAGGCCGGGGTGGTGCTGAAGTACGTGGCACGGGCCCGCGACCGCGGCCTCGGCGTCGTGCTGATCACGCACAACCCGCACCACGCCTACCCGGTCGGCGACCGGTTCCTGCTGCTCAAGCGGGGTCGTTCGCTGGGGTCCTACGACAAGGCGGACATCTCCATCGAGGAGCTGACCCGGCAGATGGCCGGTGGCGCCGAGCTGGACGCGCTGTCCCACGAACTGCGCGCCGTCGACAAGGAGGACGCGAGCTGATGGCGGTGGACGTGCTCACGGTCGGCCGCGTCGGCGTCGACCTCTACCCCGAGCAGAGCGGTGTCCCGCTGTCGGCCGTGCGCACGTTCGCCAAGTCGCTCGGCGGGACCGCGACCAACGTGGCCGTGGCGGCGGCGAGGCTCGGCCGCCGGACCGCCGTGCTGACCAAGGTCGGGCCGGACGGGTTCGGCGACTACGTGCGGGAGGCGCTGGAGGGGTTCGGCGTGTCGCCCGAGTTCGTCGGGACGTCACCGGACCTCCAGACGCCCGTGGTGTTCTGCGAGCTGAACCCGCCCGAGGACCCGCCGCTGCTGTTCTACCGCTCGCCGATCGCGCCGGACCTGACGCTGGCCGAGCCGGACGTGCCGTGGGACGTCATCGCGGACGTGCCGGTGCTGTGGGTGACCGGGACCGGGGTGTCGACCGAACCGGCTCGGGGAACCCAGCGGAAGATGCTGGAACACCGCGGCCGCAAGGCTCACACCGTGCTGGACCTCGACTACCGGCCGATGTTCTGGTCCGATGTGGACAGTGCTCGGCGGGAGATCGGCTGGATGCTGGACCACGTGACCGTGGCCGTCGGGAACCGGACCGAGGTCGAGGTCGCCGTGGGCACGGCCGACCCGGACGAGGCCGCTCGGCGGCTCCTGGACCGGGGCGTGGAACTCGCGCTGGTGAAGAAGGGCGCGGAGGGCGTGCTGGTCGCGACCCGCGAAGGCTCCTGGACCGTGCCGCCGCACCCGATCGACGTGGTCTGCGGGCTCGGCGCGGGTGACGCGTTCGGCGGCGCCCTGGCGCACGGCCTGCTCGCGGGCTGGGACCCGGTGCGGATCGCCCGCTACGCCAACGTCGCCGGCGCGCTGGTGGCGTCCCGGCTGGCGTGCGCGGACGCCATGCCCGAACCGCACGAGATCGAGGAGCACCTGTGATCACCGACGAGCGGTGGGCGGACCTGCTGGCCACGCGGGCCACCGATCCCGGCTCGATCCGGCGGGCCTACCAGGCCCGACGCCGCCGGAAGACCCTGCTGTCCGACCGGGGGACGCTGTTCCTGGTCGCGGCCGACCACCCGGCTCGGGGCGCGCTCGGCGTCGGCGGCGACCCGCTCGCGATGGCGGACCGCCGATCGCTGCTGGACCGGCTGCTCACGGCGCTGGCCGACCCCTCCGTGGACGGGGTGCTGGGCACGCCGGACGTCGTCGAGGACCTGCTGCTGCTCGACGGGCTGCACGAGCGGGTCGTCATCGGGTCGATGAACCGCGGTGGCCTCGCGGGCGCGGACTGGGAGATCGACGACCGGTTCACCGGGTACGACGCGCCGTCCATCGCCACGAACGGGCTCGACGGCGGCAAGATGCTGCTGCGCCTGGTGGACTCCGACGCGGGCACCGCACCGACGCTGGAGGGGTGCGCTCAGGCCGTGTCCGCGCTGGCGCAGCTCGGGCTCATGGCGATGGTCGAGCCGCTGCCGTACGACCGGGACGCCGCCGGGAAACTGGTGCTGCGCAACGACTCCGCGTCGCTCGCGCGGGCCGCCGCGGTCGCCGCGGGGCTGGGCACGACGTCGGCGTACACCTGGCTCAAGCTCCCCGCGCCCGCCGACCCCGAGATCGCGCTGGGCAGCACGACGCTGCCGACGCTGGTGCTCGGCGGCGTGCCGTCACCGCGACCCGAGGACGACCTGGCGTCGTGGGGCCGGTCGCTCCGGCACCCCACCGTGCGCGGGCTGGTCGTCGGCCGCGCGCTGCTCTACCCACCGGACGGCGACGTGGCGGGCGCGGTGGCGTCGGCCGCCGCCGTCCTGCACGCCGCCCACGAGGAGGTCACGGCATGAGCTGGCACCGTCCACTCGGGACACTGACCTACGGCGACGACCCGATCCGGCTCGGCCCGGCCGAAGCCGGGTGGACCTACACCGGTCTGCGCGTGCTGGTGCTGGCCGCCGGGGAGAGCCGCGCGGTCGACACCGGCGAGTTCGAGGCGTTCGTGCTGCCCCTCGCCGGAGGTTGCGCGGTGGAGGTCGACGGCGAGCGGTTCGAGTTGACCGGCCGCGACTCGGTGTTCACCAGGGTCACGGACTTCGCCTACGTGCCGAGGGACGCGCACGTCGTGCTGACGTCCGCCGAGGGCGCCGAGGTGGCGCTGCCGATGGCCCGCTGCGAACGGCGGCTGACCCCGAGGTACGGGCCCGCCGAGGACGTGCCGGTCGAGGTGCGCGGCGCGGGCAGCGCGACCAGGCAGGTCACCAACTTCGGCGTGCCCGGCGTGTGGGACCACGCGGACAAGCTCGTGGCCTGCGAGCTGATCACCCCGGACGGCAACTGGTCCTCGTACCCGCCGCACAAGCACGACGACACCGAGCCGTGCGAGGTCGTGAACGAGGAGGTCTACTACTTCCGGATCGCCGGCCGCGACGGCGTCACGCCGTCCCGCGAGGGGTTCGGCCTGCACAAGACCTACACCGGCGACGGTGAGGTCGACGAGGACGTGGCCGTGCGCGACGGCGACGTCTTCCTGATCCCCCGCGGGTACCACGGTCCGTGCGTCGCGGCCCCCGGCTACCCGATGTACTACTTGAACGTCCTGGCCGGCCCCGGCGCGGAGCGTTCGCTGGCGTTCTGCGACGACCCCGCCCACACGTGGGTCCGGGAGAGCTGGGCCGACCAGGGGCTCGATCCCCGGTGTCCGGTGACGAACGCGAAGGGACGGACGACATGAGGATGACCACGGCGCAGGCCATCGTCCGGTGGATGGTGGCGCAGCGGACCGAGCTGTTCGACGGGACCGAGGCCCCGCTGTTCCCGGGGGTGTTCGCGATCTTCGGGCACGGCAACGTGCTCGGCGTCGGCAACGCCCTGGAGGAGGTGCGCGAGGAGCTGCCGGTGTGGCGCGGCCACAACGAGCAGGGGATGGCGCTGGCCGCCGTCGGCATCGGCAAGGCCACCCACCGCCGCCAGGTCGGCGTCGCCACGTCGTCGATCGGGCCCGGCGCGCTGAACATGGTGACCGCCGCGGGCGTGGCCCACGCGAACCGGCTGCCGTTGCTGCTGCTGCCGGGCGACACGTTCGTCGGCCGCGCGCCCGACCCGGTCCTCCAGCAGGTCGAGCACTTCCACGACCCGACCACGACCGTCAACGACGCCTTCCGGGCCGTCAGCCGGTACTTCGACCGGATCACCAGGCCCGAGCAGCTGCTGTCCACGCTGCCGCAGGTGGCGCGGGTGCTGACCGATCCGGCGGACTGCGGGCCGGTCACCCTGGCCCTGCCGCAGGACGTCCAGGCGGAGTCGTACGACTTCCCGGACGCCCTGTTCCGGCCCGTGGTGCACCGGCTCGTCCGGCAGCGCCCCGACCTCCGGTCGCTGGGCGACGCGGCCTCGTTGATCACCGCGGCCCGCAGGCCGCTGCTGGTGCTGGGCGGCGGCGTCCGGTACTCCGGCGCGGGCGGGCGGGCCCTGCGGTTCGCCGAGCAGCACCGGATCCCGGTCGTGGAGACCACCGCCGGTCGAACGCTCGTCCCGCACGACCACCCGTTGAACGCCGGCCCGCTCGGGGTCACCGGGTCGACGTCGGCGAACGTGCTCGCGGCGGCGGCCGACGTGGTGATCGCCGTGGGAACCCGGTTGCAGGACTTCACCACGGCCTCGTGGACGGTGTTCTCCCCGGACGTCGCGCTGCTCACGTTGAACGCCGCCCGGTTCGACGCGGTGAAGCACGGCGCGCAGGCGCTCGTGGCCGACGCCGACGAGGGCCTGCGGGAGCTGACGGACCTCCTCGGCGAGTGGCAGGCCGACTCGGCGTGGGCCGAGGAGGCCGTGGTCGAGCGGTGCCGCTGGGACGAGCACGTCGACGGCCTCCGCGCCCCGGACTCCGACCTGCCCACGTACGCCCAGGTCGTCGGCGTGGTCAACGACCTGAGCACGCCCGAGGACTACGTGATGACGGCGTCCGGCGGGTTGCCCGGCGAGCTGATCGGCGGCTGGCGGGCCGTCGGCGAATCCACGATGGACGTCGAGTACGGCTTCTCCTGCATGGGCTACGAGCTCGCGGGAGCCTGGGGCGCCGCCATCGCCCGGCCCTCCGGGGTCGTCACGACGTTGCTCGGCGACGGCTCGTACCTGATGCTGAACTCCGAGCTGTTCTCGGCGGCGTTCGCCGGGCACGGGTTCGTGGCCGTCGTCTGCGACAACGACGGGTACGCCGTGATCCACCGGTTGCAGACCGGGCAGGGCGGCGTCGGGTTCAACAACATGTACGCCGACGTGCGGAGCTCGCACGCCGCGCCGCCGCGCACCGACTTCGCCGGGCACGCGGCGTCCATGGGGTGCGCGGTCTTCTCGGTGGACAAGCTGGACGACCTGGCCGACGCCTACCGGCGCGCACGGGAAGCGGCCGTCGGGGAACGGCGGCCCGCGGTCGTCGTCATCCGCACCCACCCGGCCGCGTGGACCGAGGCCGAGGCCTGGTGGGAGGTCGCCGTCCCCTCGGTGTCGCACCGCGAGGAGATCGACCAGGCCCACGACCGGATGCTGACCGACAAGGCCCGGCAGGTCCGGTACCTGTGATGTCGCTCGGAATTCGACATTCGTGAGAGTGACGGCCTAGGTCGCGCGTGAATTGCGGGT
This sequence comes from Umezawaea sp., assembly GCA_035559015.1. GTDB lineage: Bacteria > Actinomycetota > Actinomycetes > Mycobacteriales > Pseudonocardiaceae > Umezawaea. The sequence goes on from DATMCA010001549.1 coordinate 15,470, forward strand.
TGCTCACAGCAACCCGCAATCATGTGTTATTAATTCTTATGGGTGAATTGGTGTGATTATGGGTGGCGTCAGACGGTTGATGGCCCAATAGGTTGAATTTCACGAGAGAGTGAAACTCGTCATCTGGCAGGCTCGATGTACGGCGTGAGTCATTTGCGCAGTGCGATCCGGAGATGCCGGAGGTTGAGCACCCGGTGGGCAAGGCAAGCTGGGCAAAGGGTCAACCTGCGGTTGCGGTCCGTGAGCTGGGCGATGAGGAGACGCTGGCGCAGTACGGGCAGGTGAGGCCGGACGGGGGAAACTTCCGAGGTCAGCCGCGATTTTCTCCGGGAGAGACGGAGGTGTCGATGATCGCGGGTAGACGGAGCGTGGTCGACGCGGTCCGTCTCGTTTGTGGCCACCGGGCCATCAACCCCGATGACGCCGTTAGGTATTTCGAGGTCGGGTTTTGCGTGAGGCCGACTACGAGGCGACGATGAGTGGACGGAATGATCAGCCGCCGAAGCTCGGGGACACGCCCTGGTTCGTCGCGGGCCCCGACGATGTCGAGCTGAACTCCTTCAACGGACGGCCGAGCGCCGGGCTGGTGGCCACGGAATCGGGCGCCCTGCTGTTCTGGCAGCTGTTCGGACACGGCACGGACATCGGCCTCTGGCTGTACCTGCCGTTGACCGACGCCGAGGCGGAGCACCTCGTCGACCACCCCGATGAGCCGATGCTCGACGGTCTGCGCGGCGAACTCGTGGGGCGACAGGGCGTGCTGGCGCTGAGCGGTCACGGGCAGGTGCTGGCACGTGGGCCCTACCGGATCGCCGAAGCCGGTGATCACCCGACGTTCATCCGGCAGATACTGAAGGCGCTGGCCCGCGGCCTGTCCAACACCGGGGCCGTGCGACCCAGCCGTGGAGGTTCGATCGAGGTGGCTCCCGACAGTGCCGACGCGACCGCGGAGGCCAGGGACTTGGTGCACGGCACCTTGGCCGGCTGTCCGGGGTGAACCTTCGGCCGCGACCGTCGCACCGATGACGCGCGAGCGGCTCACGACGTTCGGCTCGACCGGCTCACACGTGACGACCTGTGGCCACCCGTGAGGAGAACCGAGTCCTCCGTGGTGGCCACAGCCGTGAGCTGAACCGGCTAGGAGAGGCCCGGCGGGGCGGGGTGCAGGACGGCCGCGTCGACCGGGGTGCGGGGCAGGGCGGGGCTGATGGCGCCCAGCACCGCCCGCAGCTCCTTCTCCAGTTCCGGGTGCTCCCACAGGACGGCGTGGATCGAGCCGCGCCACTCCGTGGTGAACTCCGCCCTGGCCTGGGTCTGGCGTTCCAGCGGCACCAGGGCGAGCTCGTCGCGCGAGGCCTGGAGCCTGGTCGTGACGAACTCGACCCTGCGCGGAACGCCCGAGCCGAGCACCCCCGCCACCTCCGTGCGGACGCCCGTCCAGAGGTGGGTGTCCATCGCCTTGACCAGTGCGCCCGCGACCGTGCCCGCCAGCAGGCGGAGCCCTTCGTCCGGCATCCGTTTCCTCTCGAACCTGGTTCTCGCCATCAGTTCTTGCCAGATCCCCCGTGGTAGTTCGGGCCGAAGGTCGAGCCCTTCATGTCGTTGCGGTCGAAGTTCTGGATGACGTCCGCGTTCTGCACCGACCGCGGGATGCGGATGTCGTTGCCCGCCTGGTAGATCGTGGAGCCGCCGCTCGCCTCCGCGTGCTGGTTCACCGCGCCGGTCTGCGCCGGGGGCTCCTCGGCGGGTGCCGACCCGTCGAGGTCCATCGCGTGCACGTCGCCGTCCGGGACCCACATCCAGCCGAAGCCGGTGAAGTTCTTCACGGTTACGTCGATCTTGCGGAAGTCGGTCGGCTTGAGGGACGTGTGGCCTGCGGCGACCAGCGTGTCGTAGAGGTGCTCGGAGAGGACGACCACGAGGTCGGCGTTGGGGAAGTCCTCCAGCGCCTGGTGGGCGGCCTGGCTGTTGAGCAGGCGGCTGACCAGCACCGCGTCCTGGCCGGGGAAGCCGTTGGCGCCGTCGACGATGGCGCCGTGGTGCAGGGCCATGCGCATGCGGACCTTGGCGTCGGGCACGCGGTAGCGGTTGACCGACTGGAGTTCGGCGTTCAGGGCTCGCACGTAGTCGTCCACGACCGGCCGTTCCGGGCTGTCGGGCGGCAGCACGGCGAACTCCTCGTCGCCCTTGGGCTGGCGGTGCCACGTGGTGCGGTCCAGCCCGGCCACCTGACCCGCGCGGTCGAGGCTCTGGATCAGCAGTTCCTGGAGGATCCGCTGGAGCTGGTCGTCGGCCGCGCCGTACTTGCGCAGGTCGCAGCAGACGAGCAGACTGCGCCGAAAGTTGGCCTGGCTCATGGCGAATGACCTCCGGGTGGGTTCGAACAGGCTGCTGCGCAGAGTCACTGTGCTGTACGGCATCGGATGGAAAACCGCAGAAGTGCGGTCTTGTCTCAGCAGCTTGCGAATTCACGCAAACGCTGCAGGTCGGGAACGACCACGTTGCGCCTCAGGTGGCTCACCACGACACCCGCCTTGCGCAGATCGCTGAACGCCTTCTCGGCCGTTCGCGGCTTCATCCCGGCGATCGAAGCCAGTTCGACTTTGGTTAGAGGGATTCCCAGAACCCATCCCTCGGTCTCTTCTCGGCCATAGGTCTGCACCAACTCGCAGACCACTCGGGCGACCCTCTCCGCCGCCGGGTGCGAGAGGAAATCGCGACGCCGTTGATTGGCCCACCGGAGCCGGTCGTTCGTCATCGCGAACAATTCGAGGAACGCGTCGTTGCGCCGGTGCAGAAAAGCGGTCAGCTCGGCGGCGCTGATCATCTTGGCCACGACGTCCCCGCAGGTCACCACCGTGGCCGAACGGGGCTTCTGGTCGAGGGCGGACATCTCGCCCACGAGGTCGCCCGCGACGCGGATGGCCAGCAGCGCGGTGTTGCCGGTCTCGTCCGAGGCCTGGACCTTCACGACCCCGTCCAGCAGCAGGAGCACATGAGTGTCGCTCGCGTCCTGCTCGATGACCTCCTTGTCCGCCGGGTAGCGAACGACCGTCCCGATGTTCAGGAGTTCCTGTCTCGGGCCCTCGCGCAGGCGGCCCAGGAGGCTGTTCGACGGCCACGCGAGATCCTGTGTTGCTGTGGGCAATGGCATTTGGATCCTGGTTACTCGTCGGTACCGGCGGGCGATGTGAAAATCGAATTCAATCGTGAGCGCACACTCGTACCTGAGAGTAAGTGTGTGCGGCGGGGAGCCCGAACGTGCAGCGGAGAGTACACCCAATTGGACGCATGGCGCAGGTGATACGGGTTATCGCCAATTCGATGATCAACTTCGAATGCGAATGGATACCGGATCGGCTGGAATTCCGCTGCTCCCACCTGCTGTGATCCGCGGCGGAACGGGAACAACTCGGCGGGTGCCGAACCTTGGACCAGGCAGCGCCCACGACATGAAGGAGTCAGCTGTGAGCCTGCTGTTCGCCCCGCTCGACCTGCGGTCGGTGACCCTGCCGAACCGGATCGCCGTGAGCCCGATGTGCCAGTACTCGGCGGTGGACGGCCTGCCCGACGCCTGGCACCTGGTCCACCTGGGCTCGCGGGCCGTCGGCGGCGCCGGCCTGGTCTTCACCGAGGCCACGTCCGTCCAGGACATCGGCCGCATCTCGCCCGGCGACACCGGCATCTGGAACGACGAGCAGCGGGAGGCGTGGCGGCCGATCGCGGCGTTCATCCGCGAGCACGGCGCCGTGGCGGGCATGCAGCTCGCGCACGCCGGGCGCAAGGCCTCGACCTACGCGCCGTTCGACACCGAGCGCGGCGGCGTGCCGGACGACCTGGGTGGCTGGACGCCCGTGAGCGTCGGCGACGAGCCGTTCGACCCGACCTACCGGACCCCGGTCGAACTGGACGAAGCGGGCATCCGCCAGGTGGTCCGCGACTTCGCCGCGGGCGCCCGCCGGGCGGTCGACGCCGGCTTCCAGCTCGTGGAGGTCCACGCCGCCCACGGCTACCTGCTGCACCAGTTCCTGTCGCCGCTCACCAACAAGCGCACCGACGGGTACGGCGGCGACTTCGAGGGCCGCATCCGACTGGCCGTCGAGGTCACGGCGGCCGTGCGCGCCGAGGTCGGCGAGGACGTGCCCGTGCTCGTCCGGATCTCCGCCACCGACTGGGTCGACGGCGGCTGGGACGAGCAGGACAGCGTCCGGCTCTCGCGCGCGCTGGCCGACGTCGGCGCAGACCTCATCGACACGTCGACCGGTGGCCTGGTCCCCGACGCCAAGATCACCTTGGGACCGGGTTACCAGGTGCCGTTCGCCGACGCCGTTCGGAAGAAGGCCGAAGTGCCCACCGGGGCCGTCGGACTCATCACCGACGCCCGGCAGGCTGAAACGATCCTCGCCGACGGGTCGGCGGACATCGTTCTACTGGCGCGCGAACTGCTCCGCGACCCGTACTGGCCGCTGCGCGCAGCAGGTCAGCTCGGGGCGGAGGTGAGGGCGCCCAAGCAGTACGCGAGGGCGCTTTAGAAGGTCCCGAGACCTCAAGGGTTGAGCTGCTTGTGGCAGCTCAACCCTTGAGAGTCCCAGGTTGATTCAGCGACGGTAGTCGTCGTATCCGTCTTCCGACGGATCGTCTGGTCGCTCGTCGCTGAAGTGTCCATTCGCGGACTCGCCGCTGGACAGCTCGCGTTGCAAGGCGTCAAAGTCGGTGGAATGGGAGCTGTACTTAAGCTCTCGGGCCACCTTCGTCTGCTTGGCCTTCGCTCGGCCGCGCCCCATGGCTCGACCCCCTCAGACAGGGACGGGGGCGGCCGGGGGAACGGCGGCCCCACTCGTCTCGACAACTAGTTCCTGGTAACTACCGTACCGTGTCGATGGGGTTCCTCGCGACGCGGTAGGCCCTGGGAGTTGTGAGACGCACCGCCCAATCTCCTCAGAGGGCCCTCATGGCACGATGCACACGTGCCTCGACCGTTCGTCGCCTACCTCCGGGTGTACGAGCCGCTGTCGGCGCTCGAACCCGCGTTGGCTGATCAGGTGCGTCGCGCGCTGGAAAAAGGGCCGCTGAGCCGAGCCGACGCCGGGAACCGCGAACGAGAGTTGTGGTTGCGGTCACAGTTGGCCACACCGCCCAGATTGCTCCCCGGAGATCGGTCCGACGGGCGTGGCGCGGCCCCCAACCACCCCTTCGACGTGATGACCATCAGCCCGGCCGAGGTGCCGACCAGCGACGCCGCCCGCGTCGGTCCTGGACCACTGGTCTGCCCCCTCGACCTGCGCGCCCGCTCGGCCGCCGGCCTGATCGGCTTCCTCGCCCAGGCTTCTGCCCCTCTGCGCGACGAGGCCCTGAATGCGGCGGCCGACGAGGCGCGGACCCGCGCGGCCTTCGTGATGGCCGAGTTGAACGCCGGGGCGGTCCACGTGGTGTCGACCACGTGGACGGTGCCGCTGCCGTGGTTCGCGCTGGTGGACCCGGATACCCGGCGGATCGTGCTGGCCCCGCAGAACGACCCGGCCCGGCAGTTGTCCTGGCGGGTCGCCATGGCGGACGCTCGGCGGAGGGTGGCTCGGGCTCACACGATCGTGAAGCGCTCGATCGGGGAGAACGGGCCGGCTCGGGTGCTTGCGGACACCGGGCGGTGGCTGGAGAACTTCCACCCTCACTCGGCCGTGGAGTTGGATTACGGCGGGTTGGTGCAGTTGGTCGAGGACAAGGACCTGCTGGAGGACACGTCGGCGCAGGACGTGAACGCGATCATCGACGCGTTGGAGGCTGGGGATTCGGAGGCGGTGGCTCTTCGGTATGAGTCGCTGAGGGAGTTCTGGTCGGAGTTGGGGCTTCGGGAGCGGCACGGGTGAGGGTGGGTCGGGGCCTTGGCTGGCCGGTCCGGCTGTGGTCCGGTTGTCGACTCGGCTGTCGGCTCGGTCGTTGGTCCGGTTGTGGTCCGGTTGTCTAGTCGGTCGTCGACTTGGTCGTTGATTCGGTCGTCGTCTGGAAATGTCGTACCCCCGTCGTAGTGTGTGCGTCGGGGGGTTCTGATTTTCGGGGGACCTCTGGTTTGTGCTGGTCAGGGGTTTGTTTGGGGTCTGGTTTCAGTGTGGCTGTCGTCATCCCCGCTCGCTTGATTGTCTCTATGCCCGTTTTCGTTTGTCAAGGCGGGAAATATGCCTTGACAAACGAAAACGGGCATGAGGGCGCTTCGGATCGGGGTGGCGGCAGGGGTCTGGGCGACGGTCCGGTTGGGTGCGTCCGCTTGGGCTGTGGTGGGTTGGGTCGTCGGGTTCTGCCTTGACCGTGGTGGGTTGGGTGCGAAGAGCTGTGACCGTGACCGTTGGTCTGCGGTGCGGCCGTTGTCGTGAGTCCGCTTGCTGGACGAGATCGAGTGGGCGTGCCCGCCTCACGCCGTAGGCGCCAGAGTCCTCTCGCGGAGCAGGACCCGTGCGGTGATGGCGGCTGCTGCGGCCAGTAGTAGGGCGGCCTGCCAGGAGAGGGTGACGGCTACCCAGCCCGCCAGTGCCGGGGTGATCGTGGCGCTGAGGTAGTTGGCCGAGTTCTGCATTCCTAGTGCCGTGCCGCTGCTGCCCTCCGGGGCCATCTCCGCCGCCGCGGTGATCGCCACGCCATTCCAGCACAGCGCCAGTGCCGTCGTGGGCACCAGCACGGTCGCCAGCAGCCAGACCGGGGCTTCCAGCAGTGCGGCTGAGAGCAGGAAGCCGGTGGTGATCAGGACGGTGATGGTGCGGAGCGGGCCCACTCGGCTGTTGGCGCGGTCCGACCAGACGCCCGCGCCCAGTCTGCCCGCGCCTCCGAGTACCTGGGCGGTGGCGAAGAGGGCCGCTGCGGCGCTCAG
>DATMCA010001550.1:0-2560 GCA_035559015.1 Umezawaea sp.
GATCAGGGTGGTGAACACGGGCACGGCGCCCGGCAGGTTGATCTGGTGGGAGAGACCGGTGATCACCACGCCGTCCACGTCGCGGTAGGTGACCGCCTCCACCGTGGCCACCGCCGAGCCGATCGAGTGGCCGACGACCACCACCCGGTCGAACCGGGGCCGCAGCGACTGGATCACCGCGTGCACCGCGTTCGCCTGGGCGGACACGGTGACCAGCGTGCTGAGCGTCCTGGAACTGCGCCCGCCGCCGAGCCGGTCGACGGCGATCGTGGCGATCCCGGCCCTGTTCAGGGCCTGCCGGTACGACCTGGTCTCCGGGGCGTAGCCGATGTCCCAGTACGCGCCGGTGTACGTGCCGCCGGGCACCAGCACCTGCACCGTCCTCGCGCCCTCGGGCACGCACAGCCTGCCGTACATCGTCTGCGGCAGCAGGTCGACGGTCACCGGCACTCCGACGTCCTCGCACGCGGTCTGCGCGGCGGCGGACGATGTGCCGGGCGCCAGACCGACTCCGACGGCGAGCAGCAGGACAGAGCTGAACCGGCGGAAACGCAACCAACCCACGGAAGAACTCCAACTCAGTATCGGGGGACCGCCGTCATCAGCATGCGGCTGGGGTACGCGGCGGTCGTGAACTTGACGCGAACGGGCTTGCCCGGCACGGGGACCAGCCGCCACTTCGCCGCGACCGTGGCCGCGGTGATGACGATCTCGGCCCGTGCGAACTGGTTCCCGATGCACTGGCGCGCGCCGGCGCCGAACGGGACGAACGCGCCCCTGGGGATGCTCGGGGACCGGTCGGGCGACCAGCGGTCGGGGTCGAAGCGGTGGGGCTCGGGGAACGACGCGGGGTCGTGGTGCAGCGCGTGCGGACTGAAGATCACCTCGGCGCCCTCCGGCAGTGCCACGCCGCCCAGTTCGACCGGCGCGAGGGTGCGCCGCATCAGGAACCAGACCGGGTACATCCGCAGCACCTCGGTGACGACCTGGTTGAGGTAGACCAGGTCCGCCGTGTCGGCGTAGGTGGGCGCCCGCCCGCCCAGCACCTCGTCCACCTCGGCGTGGACCAGGCGTTCGACCTCCGGGTGCTTGCCGAGCTCGTGGAACGTCCAGGCGAGCGCCAGCGCGGTGGTCTCGATGCCGCCGATGAGCAGCGTCATGACCTCGTCGTGGACCTGCTCGTCGGACATGCCCGCGCCGGTCTCGGAGTCCTGCGCCATCAGCAGCATCGACAGCAGGTCGCCCCGGTCGACGCCCTCCTCCCGCCACCCGCGCACGACGTCGAGCACGATCGAGCGCAGGCGCCCGACGGCCTGGTCGAACTCGCGGTTGCCGCGCAGGGGCAGCTTCTCGACGAACGAGGGCGACAGGGCGCGGACCATGCCCTGCTTCAGCACGGTGAAGATGGACCGGCGCACCTCCTCGATCGCGCGTTCACCCATTCCGGTGGAGAACAGCGCCTCACCCACGATGGTGACGGCGAGCGATTGGGTGTCCTCCTCGACCACGCGCACCTGGCCGGGGCGCCACGTCGCCGTCAGGTCGGCCGCCGCGCGGGCCATGGCGCGGCAGTAGAGGGCGATGCGCTCCCCGTGGAACGCGGGGCGCACCATCCGGCGCTGGCGGCGGTGGAACGCGCCGTTCGACGTGGCCAGACCGTTGCCGAAGACCGGTTGGAACTTGTCGAACAATGCGCCCTTCCTGAATGAAGTCCCCTTCTGGACCAGCAGTTCGTGGATGACCTGTGGATTCGTCACGAAATAGGTGCGCATCGTTCCGAGATCGATCCGGACGATGTCACCGCAATTCCGCAATGTTGCGGTGAAGTCGTTTCGCCGCCGAAGCATCTGCAAGGTGTGGCCAAGCAGGGGAAGGCGGCCCGGAGCCACCGGGACGGACATATCCGCTCCTCGCCTAATCCTAGGGGATGTGCAACGATAAAAGCCATTCAGGTGAAAGCGGGAGCGTCCGATCAGGTGGTCTCGACCACTCTGACGGGCCAATAGGATCCGCCTATCGGCGGCTAGGATCGTGCCACCCAATCCGAGGAGGGCAGCGGTGGTCCAGCAGGAGTGGATTCCACGCAGCGTCGACGTGTCCGTCCCGAGCATGGCCCGCACATATGATTTCCTGCTCGGTGGCGCGCACAACTTCGCGGTCGACCGGGAACTGGCCGTGCACGTCGCGCGCGTGATGCCGGACGCGCGTTCCGCGGCGCGGGTGAACAGGGCATTCCTCGGTCGGGTCGTTCGTTTCATGACCGATCGGGGAATCAGGCAGTTCCTCGACATCGGTTCCGGAATCCCGACCGTGGCCAACGTGCACGAGGTAGCCCAGTCCGTGGCCCCGGAGTGCCGGGTCGTGTACGTGGACAAGGACCCGGTCGCGGTGGCGCACAGCGAACTCCTGCTGGCGGACAACGACCGCGCGACCGTCGTGCACGCCGACATGCGCGACCCCGAGTCGATCCTGGACCACCCGGAGACCCGCGGTCTGCTGGACCTCGACGAGCCCGTCGGCCTGCTGATGCTGATGATGCTGCACTGGGTGCCGGACGCGG
>DATMCA010001551.1:0-2905 GCA_035559015.1 Umezawaea sp.
GCCCGAGTTCTTCAGCAGCACCTGCGAGCGCCGCACGGCCTGTCGGGCCAGGGCGCGGTGGGCGGCCGAACCGATCGTGGAGGTGTAGGCGCGGTCGGTGATCGGCTTCTCGAACAGGCCGAGCTCGAACTTCTTGGTGAGGATGCGGCGGTTCGCGTCGTCGATCCGGGACATCGGCACCCGGCCGGCGGTGACCTCGGCCTTGAGCAGGCCGATGAACCTCCGGTAGTCGTTGGGCACCATCACCACGTCGATCCCGGCGTTGACGGCCGTCCGGACCTCCTCACCGGTGAACCCGGTGCGGCCGTCGAGCTGGTCGATCCCCGCCCAGTCCGAGACCACGAAACCGGTGAAGCCCAGCTCGGTCTTGAGCAAGTCGGTGATCAGGTACTTGCTGCCGTGGGCCTTCACACCGTTCCAGCTGCTGAAGGAGATCATCACCGACCCGACCCCGCGGTGGACCGCGGCGCGGAACGGCGGCAGGTGGACGGCCCGCAGCTCGGCCTCCGACACCTGCGTGTCGCCCTGGTCGTCGCCGCCGGTCGTACCGCCGTCGCCGAGGTAGTGCTTGGCGGTGGCCAGCACCGACGCCGGTCCACCGAGGGTCGGCCCCTGCGAGCCGGTGATGAACGAGGTCATCGACGCCGGGATCTCCGGCACCTCGCCGAACGACTCGTAGGTCCGCCCCCAGCGGTCGTCGCGGGCGACGCAGAGGCACGGCGCGAAGTTCCAGTCGATCCCCGTGCCGGACACCTCCTCGGCCACCGCGCGGCCGACGTCCCGCACCAGGTCCGGGTCGCGGGTGGCGCCCAGGCCGATGTTGTGGGGGAAGATCGTCGCGCCGCGCACGTTGTTGTGGCCGTGCACCGCGTCGACGCCGTAGATCATCGGGATGCCCAGCGGACTCGCCATCGCCGCGCGCTGGAAGCCGTCGTACATGTCCGCCCACGCGGTCGGCGTGTTCGGCTGTGGAGCTGAACCACCGCCCGACAACACCGAGCCGATGCGGTAGGTGGCGAGATCGGACACCGGGTTGAGCGCACCTCGTTCGGCCTGCGTCATCTGCCCGACCTTGTCGTCGAGGCTCATCCGAGCGAGCAGGTCGTCGACCCTCGTGGCGACGGCGGGTGCCGCGACCGCCGTCGGCCGTGAGGGCGGGACCAGCACCAGAGCGCCGATCGCCGCTGCCGCGAGCAGCACCGCGGCTGCGGCGCCGGGCCCGCGGGGAAACGGAGTGCGCGTCATTGCGGAACCTCCGGGAAAATTCTGGGAGCGCTCCCAAGTTAGGGCGTAACCCCACGGAAACGCAATGCACCAGATATTTCCTGCGCCGTCCGGCGCTATCCGACGACGGCCGATCGGACCAATTCGAGAAAGCCGCAATATCAACATCCGCGACTCGGGGAGCCGAGCCTGACGTATCTCTAATGGCGTAGCAGAGCCAGGTTCGGGCACCAGACGTAGCCTCGACTAGGCCGACTGCCGTCTCAATTGCCGAATTTGTCGAACTTTCGACCAAGTTTCGCGACAGCGCGTGTCTGAACAGCAGGACATGGACCGCATATCACCGGCTCGCGGGTCTTTTCCGGCGCGTTTCTCTCTGGTTAAAGTCCTTCCCACCTGGGAGCGCTCCCAGTCCCCTGCCCCCGCAGTCGAACAGATGACGCGAGGATTTCATGCGAACCACTCCCCCACGTTCCCGGCCTCCCGGCCAGGTTCGCGGCCTGCCGGCCGACCCCTGTACGACCCGGAGTACCGGGGTGCCGGCCAGGCGAACGGCGGACACCTGACCGGCGCTCCGGACGACGCGCCGCACGCGAGCCTCCGAGGCCCGGCCCGGTCGACCACACCGGTCCGGAACGCCTGCCCCGCGTGCGGCGCGCACGCCGGTCCCGCCGCACTGCCCTGCGGCGGGACCGGCACCACGACACCCCTGCCGCCGCCCTGAAACGCGGTGCCGGGGGGAGCAGCGTCGCTCCCCCCGGCACCCGACCCACCGGGAGCCACCATGTCCGCACCGAAGCACGCCGTCGCACTGGGAGCGCTGTCCACCGCGCTCGCCGTGGGGGGCGCCCTGCTCCTGCAAGGCCCGAGCACCGCGCTGGCGGCCGACTCGGCGTTCTACACCGACCCCACGTCCAGCGCCGCCAAGTGGGTCGCGGCCAACCCCGGCGACTCGCGCGCCGGGCTGATCCGCGACCGGATCGCCTCCGTCCCGCAGGCGAAGTGGTTCACCACCACCAACACCGGGACCGTCCGCGCCGAGGTGGACGCCCACGTCGGCGCCGCGGCCGCCGCGGGCAAGATCCCGATCCTGGTCGTCTACGACATCCCGAACCGCGACTGCGGCGGCGCGAGCGGCGGCGGAGCCCCGTCCCACAGCGCGTACCGGCAGTGGGTCGACCAGGTGGCCGCCGGGCTGGCGGGCCGACCGGCGTCGATCATCCTCGAACCCGACGTGCTGCCGATCATGACGAGCTGCCAGAGCGCCGACCAGCAGGCCGAGACCAGGGCGTCGATGGCCTACGCGGGCAAGAAGCTCAAGGCGGGCTCGTCCCAGGCGAAGGTGTACTTCGACATCGGCCACTCGGCGTGGCTCGGCGCGGGCGAGGCGGCGAACCGCCTGCGGGCCGCGGACATCTCCAACAGCGCGGACGGCATCTCCACCAACGTGTCGAACTACCGCGCCCGCAACGACGAGGTGGCCTACGCGAAGTCGGTGCTCGACGCCGTCGGCGACTCGCGGCTCAAGGCCGTCGTGGACACCAGCCGCAACGGCAACGGCCCGCTCGGCAGCGAGTGGTGCGACCCAGCGGGCCGCGCGATCGGCACCCCCAGCACCACCGCGACGGGCGACTCCCGGATCGACGCGTTCCTCTGGGTCAAGCTGCCGGGCGAGTCCGAC
>DATMCA010001552.1:0-4014 GCA_035559015.1 Umezawaea sp.
AGCCCTCGAACCTCCAGGCCCCCAAGGTCTCCGGCGGCGCGGGCGCGTCCGGCGCGGGGATGATGGGCGCGCCCATGGGCGGCGCGCCGATGGGCGGCCGCGACGAGGAGTCGGGCCACCACCGGGCCCGGTACCTCGAAGAGGACGACAACCTGTTCGGCATCGACAAGAAGGCCGCGCCGCCGGTGATCGGCACGTGACTGGGGAACCCAGGGTCTTCCGGCTCGCGCCGCAGGAGTTCTTCACCCTGTGGCGGACCGTGCACGGTGACCGCCACCCCGTCCCGGTCGGCGCCAGGCACTACGGCCGCACCGAGGCCGACCGCGCCGGACTGGCGGAGACGTGCTCGCGCACGCTCTCCGCCCGCGGCCTCGGCACGGTCACGAGGCCGGACGGCGAGCTGCACGCGCTGCTGCGCGGACTGGTCGAGTTCGACGTAGGCCTGGAACTGGCGTTCTCCCGCCGCGGCGAGACGGCGCGCGGCCTCGCCACGGCGGGCTGGCACGGCGCGTTCGTCGCACGGGTCGGCGAGCAGATCCAGCTCGCCGCGTTCCGGCCGACCGCCCTGGCGTCGATCACCGTGTCCACCCTCCCGGCCGCGCCGCCGGGCTCGGGCCGTTCGGTGAACGTCCGGTGGGACGACTACCTGGCCGCGGGCAAGGCGGGCGAACGCGACGGCGTGGAGGGGTTCCTGGAGTCCCTCCGGTACGCCGGGGTGCGCGAGCCCGAGGCGAACACCCTCGTGCGCGCCGTGACGACCCGCAGCGGCGGTGGCCAGGTGGGCCTGGTCGCCCGCGGCCGTTCCGGCCAGGTCGAGCCCACCGGCCGGACGCTGTCGTGGATGGACAGCCGCGAGGGCCGGTACCTCGTTCGGCAGGACGGCGGCTGGTTCATCCTCGCCCCGGCCGACCCCGTCAGGCTCACGTCCGAGCTGGAGGACCTGGTGGGGGCCGCCGGCCGCGGCTGACGAGTTGTGTGGGCGTCCCCTGTGGTTCTCTGCCGTCGAATCGGCTAGGAACGGGGTATGAGCGACACGCACGCCGAGGCCGAACTCCTGTGGCAGCCCGACCCCGACCGGGTCGCGGACACCCGGATGGCCGCGTTCCGCGACTGGCTGCGAGCCGAACGCGGACTCGACTTCGCCGACTACGCCGAGCTGTGGACGTGGTCGACGACCGACCTGGAGGCGTTCTGGGGCGCGATCGCCGAGTTCTTCGACGTCGCCTTCCACACCCCGCCCACCCGCGTGCTCGCGTCCGAGTCGATGCCGGGGGCGCAGTGGTTCCCCGGCGCGACCCTGAACTACGCCGAGCACGCCCTCCGCCCCAGCCCCGGTCGGGCCGACGGCGACCTGGCGGTGATCTTCCACCGCGAGGACGGCCACACCTCCCAGCTCGACTTCGCCACCCTCCGCCGCCGCGTCGCAGCGGCCCGCGCGGGCCTGGTGGCACTGGGTGTGACCAGGGGCGACCGCGTGGTCGCGCTCGTGCCGAACTCGCCGGAGGCGCTGATCGCGTTCCTCGCCACGGCGAGCATCGGCGCCACCTGGTCGTCGTGCTCCCCGGACTTCGGCGCCCGTGCCGTCTCGGACCGGTTCACCCAGATCGAGCCGACCGTGCTGATCGCCGTCGACGGCTACCACTACAACGGCCGCACGTTCGACGTCCGCCCGACCGTGGACAAGCTCCGCGCGGAGATCAGCTCGCTGAAGGCCACCGTGCTCGTCGACTACGTCGGAGGCACCCTGCCCGACGCCGTCGACTGGACCGCGCTGCTGGCCGAGCACGACGGAGCGCCCCTGGAGTTCGACCCGGTCCCGTTCGACCACCCGCTGTGGGTCCTGTACTCCTCGGGCACCACAGGGCTCCCCAAGGGCATCGTGCAGGGCCACGGCGGCATCGTCGTCGAGCACCTCAAGATGCTCGGCCTGCACGGCGACATGGGGCCCGGCGACCGCTTCTTCTGGTTCACCACCACCGGCTGGATGATGTGGAACTACGTCATCGCCGGCCTGCTCGTCGGCTCCACCGTGGTCCTCTACGACGGCAGCCCGGCCCACCCGGACCTCAACGTCCTGTGGCACCTCGCGGAACAGCACCGCGTCACGTACTTCGGCACGTCGGCCCCGTACATCCAGTCGTGCCTCAAGGAAGACCTGCGCCCCGCCGACCGCTACGACCTCACGGCGCTGCGCGTCGTCGGCTCCACCGGCGCCCCGCTCACCCCGGAGGGCTTCCGCTGGATCGCCTCGGCGCTGGGCGACCACGTCCAGATCGCCAGCGTCTCGGGCGGAACGGACCTCTGCACCGCGTTCGTCTGCGCCGCCCCCGACCTGCCCGTCTGGCTGGGTGAACTGTCCTGCCGAGCCCTGGGCGCGGCCGTCACCGCGTACGACGACGAGGGCCGCGAGGTCGTCGACGAGGTGGGCGAGCTGGTCGTCACCAGGCCCATGCCGTCCATGCCGGTCCACTTCTGGGGCGACCCCGACGGCACCCGCCTGCGGGAGGCCTACTTCGACGACTTCCCCGGCGTCTGGCGGCACGGCGACTGGATCCGCATCACGCCGAGGGGCTCGGCCGTCATCTACGGCCGCAGCGACTCCACGTTGAACCGCGGCGGCGTCCGCATGGGCACCAGCGAGTTCTACCGGGTCGTCGAGTCCCTGCCCGGCGTGGCCGACTCGCTCGTCATCGACACCTCCGGCGCGGCCCAGCCGGACGGCGAACTCCTGTGCTTCCTCGTCCTCGACGACGGGGTCCTGTCGGAGGAGCTGGAGAAGGCCCTCCGCACCGGCCTGCGCACCAACCTGTCCCCGCGGCACGTGCCCGACCGGTTCATTGTCGTGGCGGAGATCCCCCGCACCCTGAACGGCAAGAAGTGCGAGGTCCCGGTCAAGAAGATCCTGGCCGGAACCCCACCCGACCGAGCCGTCAGCCGCGATGCCCTGCGCAATCCGGACTCCCTCCAGCCATTCCTCGACCTCGTCCGGAAGTAGTTGGGGAGACGAAGATCACCAATGCGCCCGTCACGTGCCGTTAACCTAGGGCGGCACGTGACCGGCCATGGCTCTGAGCAGGCGTTATGTCTTCCGGAGGGTTCTCGGAGGGGGCGTTTTGCTACCCAGGCCGGGGTGTGTGTAATCTATGCGTCGTAGCCGAGGGCTCCGGGAGGCTTCGCCTAGTCTGGTCTATGGCGCCGCACTGCTAATGCGGTTTGGGTTTATCGCCCATCCCGGGTTCAAATCCCGGAGCCTCCGCAACACCCGGTTTCGGCCAGGTGACAACTGAATATACGCGCCCGTAGCTCAACGGATAGAGCATCTGACTACGGATCAGAAGGTTAGGGGTTCGAATCCCTTCGGGCGCACCAGGACAGAGGCTCGGCACCGGTGGTGCCGAGCCTCTTGGTTTTTCGGGTGCTTCGTGCAGACGTGAGCGGTCTACCCGGCTCGTCCTGTGGTGCCGTCCAGGGCAGCCCACCGCCGCAGCGGATTGCCGCGGTCATGGGATCTGAGCGCAAACAGAAGATGGATCCGAGTTTTGACCCAAAAATTGCGGAACAAAAGGGTCACGGATTCGAAATTCCACTGGTTCGCGCTGGTCAGGGCCCTGTGGAGAAGTTTCCGCAAAGGTCCTGTTCTCGTGTCTGGGTCACCGGACTGGTGCGTTCGGGTGGTCCGGGAAAATTGGGTTCAACAGTGTTGCCAAATCGGCGTCACACGGTCGTCCCGGCGGCGTCCCCGTCATGTCGGACAGCTGTGTTGGAGGAGGCCGGTGATGGGGACCGACATCGACTGCGAGGGGCGCTCGTTGGTGGACGGGCGGGGCGTTGACGTCGAGGAGTTCTGGCCGTCCGTGGTCCGGTACTGCCGGGCGAGGATCGGGCGGCGGGGCGGGGAGTTCTCGTTGGCCGACGGTGTGGCGCGGGACGTGTGCGCCGCCGTGGTGGCGGGGTGGGCCGGGGGACGGGGGCGGCCGTTCGTGGAGTTCGTCTACCGGACCGCTCTACGGGAGG
>DATMCA010001553.1:0-10376 GCA_035559015.1 Umezawaea sp.
GGGCGCTCCGGCGCCGAGCACCACGTCCTCCGCGCCGGTCCGGTCGTGCCACTCGTCGGGCACCCCGTGGGGGTAGATGCGTCCGCCGCCGGTCCGGCTCCCGGCCGCGAGGGGATCGACCACGCGCACGGTCGGACCGCCCGCCGGCGACGGCGCGGCAGGCAGGGCGAGGTTGACCAGCACGCCGGGGCTGATGCCGCCCAGGACGTCCGCCCGCTCGACGAGCCTCACGTCGCCGTCGTCGACGACCAGCAGTTCCAGGGCACGGTCGACAGGCCGGGGCCGGGCGCGATGACGATCGTCGTGCTGCCCGGCTCCGACCGCTCCAGCCGGGACCGGAGGGCGGTGGGCAGGAGGAGCGCCCCGAGTTCGCGGAACAGCGCGAGGTTGGCCGCCGGGTCCACCATCGCTCCGGACCACGCGCGGCGTGCCGCGCCGTCGAGGAGGGCGGCTCGACGGGCGAGCAGTTCGATGCGGTCCGCGATGGCGGTCGCCGTCGACTCGACCACGTCCCCGACGCCCGGAACGGAGGTGGCCGGGAGGACGGTCCGGGCGAGGCGCTGGTCGACGTCGGCGAGGGAGGCCCGTTCGCCGGGGGTGAGACCGGGGAGCGCCGACTCCAGGGCGGTCAGCGGTCCGGTGAGCCGGTCCCGCGGGATCGTCCCCACCTCCGGCGGTTCGGTGCCGCCGGGTTCATCCGGGGACAGCCACCAATGCACGTGCTCGGCGGTCTGCCAGAACCCGAGCCACCACGCGCGTCTGCTGGTGCGAGGAACCTCCACTTGATCCTTTCGTCGTCGACGACCGGGTCCCCCGTGCCACCATGTGCCCGTGACGCGACTCGACCTGCCGCTGGACGACGGCTCGCACCTGGTGTTGACCGGACTCGCCGACGAGGAATTCTCCGACGGAGGGCCGTCCGGCGAGGCTCGCACGCTGACCGTCGTCGACTTCCTGCGCGACGCCGTCCTGGCCGGTGTTTCCGGGAACTTCAGCTATGACGTGTTGAAAGCGGTGGGCGTGCGGTTGCGCGCCCGAGGATTCCTGGTGAACCGCCCGCGCCCCACGGCGGCGGACGTCACCGAAACCACCACCGAATGGCTTTCGTCGACCGGTCACCATTCGGTGCTGGTGGCAAGGGTGGAACAGTTGGCGGACAAGTCCTGGTCCCTGGAGGGAACCGTTGCCACTGGGACGTTCGACGCGAGGATCGATCCCGAAGGACAGGTCATGCAAATCCGCGTCCGATGAGGACGTCGGGTCAGCCGTTGCCGCAGTGCGGGCACTTGGTCACGCGTTCCGACTTCTTCTGCCCGCAGTAGGCGCATTCCACGCTGTCAGCAATTTCGCGTCCCTCCGTGTGGTCGAAGAGGACGTCGCCGTCGTGGTGTCCGGCGTTACCACTCGGCGCGTTTCCGGTTCCGCCGTCCGCGACGGCGTCTGGTCGGCGCTGTTCAGCGGAACCCGGCCCGGTGGGACAGGCTGGTGGTCGTGCGCGTACTCGTGACCGGAGCGTCTGGGTTCATCGGCGGCAGGCTCGGCCCCGTCCTCGTGGAGGAGGGGCATGACGTGCGCGCCATGACGCGCCGTCCGGAGGACTACCGGGGTGCGGGGACGCCGGTCAAGGGTGACGTGCACGACCCGGACTCCCTGGCCGACGCGCTGGAGGGCTGCGAGGTCGCCTACTACCTGGTCCACTCGTTGGACGACCCGCGCTTCGCCGATCGGGACGCCGAGGCCGCGCGGACCTTCGCGAAGGCCGCCGCCGACGCCGGGGTGCGCCGGATCGTCTACCTCGGCGGGCTCGGCAACGACGCCGACGACCTGTCGGAACACCTGCGCAGCCGCCGGGAGGTGGAGTCGCTGCTCGGCGGGTCGGGTGTGCCGGTCACGACGTTGCGCGCGGGGATCGTCATCGGGCACGGCGGGATCTCCTGGGAGATGACCCGCCAGCTCGTGGAGCACCTGCCCGCGATGATCGCGCCGCGCTGGGTGCGCACCCGCTGCCAGCCGATCGCCGTGGACGACGTCGTGCGCTACCTCGTGGGGGTGCTGGACGTGCCGGCGACCGAGGGGCGCGCGTTCGACATCGGCGGGTCGGAAGTCCTCGAATACGCCGAGATGATGCGCCGGGTCGCCGCGATCGAGGGGCGTCGGGTGCCGGTGGTGCCGGTGCCGCTGCTCACCCCCGGCCTGTCGTCGCGGTGGCTGGCGCTGGTGACCGACGTGGACGTGCAGACCGGCCGGTCGCTGATCGACTCGATGGCCAACGAGGTCGTGGTGCGCGACGACTCGATCCGCTCGCTCGTTCCGTTCACCCCGGCGGACTTCGACGCCGCCGTGCTCACCGCCCTGGGTGAGCGCGCCAAGGCCAAGCGCGACGGTGACCGCCGATGAGCCTGCGGCAGCGGCTGGTGGCACGGGTACCCGCTTGGCTCACCGAGAAGGTCCCGCGCGAGCACACCGAGTCCGACGAGGCGTTCCGCAGGCGCCGCCGGGTGGTCGCCGCGACGTCGTTGGCGGGCGCCGGGCTGCTCGGCGCGTCCCTGTCGTCCACACCGGACTCGACCCGGTTCTACGGCCTGACCGCGGCGACCGCGGCCACGTGGGTGGTCGGCGGCCTGGCGTCCGGTCCGCTGCACCTGGGCCGGACGCGCTACCGCGACCGGCTGCGCCGACCGGTGGTGACGCCGGTGCTGGTGGGTGCGGGGGCGTTCGGCGTGTTCTACGGGTGCGCGCTGGTGTGCAGGCACGTGCCGTTCCTGGACCGGGCCATCTCGCGGGTCCTGCGCTACGCCGACCGCGGCTCCACGGCCCCGGTCCTGGCCACGACGCTGCTCAACGGCGCCGCCGAGGAGGTCTTCTTCCGCGGCGCGCTCTACGCCGCCACCGGCCGCCGCCACCCCGTCGCCGCCTCCACGGCGGTCTACGTGCTGGCGACCACCGCGACCCGCAACCCGTCGCTGGTGCTGGCGTCGGGCGTGATGGGGGCCCTGTTCGGCCTGCAACGCCGAGCTACCGGCGGCATCCAGGCCCCGCTCATCACCCACCTGACCTGGTCCGTCCTCATGCTGCGCTTCCTACCGCCCCTGTTCCGCCGCCACGGCGTCACGGCCGAGCCGGACCCGTCCACCGCCTGACGGAGCGAACCGGGAACCACCTCTCGAGGCAATCGGTGCACGGGCGTGATGCGGCACCTGATCGACGGTCGCTGCGCCGGGTCCGGGGATCGACAATCCAGGTATGAGTGATCTCTGGGCTTCCCGGTTGTTACCCAGGCTGACCGCGGACGAACGGAAGCTGGTCAAGGCCGCTCGTCGCGGTGAATGGTTCGGGCCTGACGATAAACGCCTGATCGGACTCGAATCTGCCGAGCAACAAGCCGTGCGGATTCAAGCGACGGTGATCCGAAAACTGCTGATGGGTCACTTCGGTGCGTTGGACCCTCGCGGCGTGCGCCTTCGGGGAGTGTTGGTGACCGGTCCGCTCGATCTGGACAGGATCACGGCTATTGCAGGGTTGACCCTCAAGCGATGTGCGATGTCCCATGGGATCTCCTGCAAGCGCACGTACCTGCCGTGGATCAGCCTGCGCTGGAGCCGGTTGTCGTACCTCAAAGCAGACGGTCTGCGCATCGACGGTGACCTGGACCTGCGGCGGTCGTCCATTCACGGCAACAACAAGTCCGGAACCGTGCGACTCCTCAATGCCAATATCGGCGGATTGGTCTCCCTCACTCGGGCGGAGATCAAGAACAACTGCGGTTATGCCCTGTTCGCTGACGGACTTCGTACCGGCAGCACCCTGTTCATGAAGCGGACGATCCTGTGGGGTGCCGGCGAGCGCGGTGCGGTGCGGCTGCTGAGCGTTCACATCGGAGGACCTGCCGACCTCAGCAGAGCGGAGATCATCAACGACAGCGGCCCCGCGCTGTACGCCGATCGCCTACGAACGGACAGCACGCTGTTCCTGAACCACGCCATCCTGCGTGGCGCCGGCGAGCGGGATGCGCTTCGCCTGTCCGGCGCCCGAATCGGCGGGCAGGCCGACATGACGAAAACCCAGGTCCTGCACCACGGGGGTCGGCTGATGGTCCTGAACGAGATGACGGTAGAGGACGAACTGGTCTTTCCGCCCTCGGTGGTGTGCCCGCAGCGCGGGGTGAATTTCGGGCGCCGGGCCTGTATCGATGAAGTCCGAAAAATCGGGGTACGCGACCTGGTGTTCTCCCGTCTTGCGGATGTGGCGTGGCAAGAATGGCTGCACCTCCTGGTCCACCACACCCATGACTACCGGTCGCAGCCGTTCCAACAACTGGCCAAGGTGGAGCGGGCCGCCGGACACGACAACTTCGTCCGCGAGATCCTCATCGCCCAACAGATGGACCTGCTCCGCCGCACCCCCGAGGCTCTCGGGGGCAAGCTGGGGCGGTGGCGGCACCGGCTGTGGGGTTTGCTGGGTCGCTTCGGCTACCGCGCCAACCGCCTGGTCGCAGCCTTGGCCATGATCCTGGTCTTCGCCGGTGGCCTGGCTTACGTTGCCGGGCAAATCCCTACTCGCCCCGACCACTACGCAGCCGAACGCGTCGTGCCACCCAATCCCCTCGGCGCACCCGTGCTCGGGCCCGGCACCCCTTGCTCCACCGCCGAACTGATCGGCTTGGGCATCGACCGTGGACTGCCTGTGGGAGCAACCGGCCTGCGCGCCCGCTGCGACCTGGACACCGCGACTCGCCGTGGCCAAGCTTTCACGTACGCACTCTGGGCGGTCCAAGCACTGGTCTGGGCCCTGGCGACCCTCACCGTCGCCGCCTACACGGGCTTGGTGCGCAAACCCACCTGAGACCGCGATGCCGGACAGGTCCGGTCGCCACACCGCTCGATCAGCGGCTGGTCGAGCCCGGCGGGCGATGCCGGTGGGCGTCGGCGATGCTGTGGGCGTGGAGTACGTGTCCAGAGTGCCGCGACCGCCGCTGGACGGGCTGGTCGACGACCTCTACTACCTGGAGGGCACGTCGCCGTACGCGCGGCTGACGTTGCCGCCGATGCCGGGGGCGTTGCTCATCGTCAACCTCGGCGAGCCGTTCCGCGTCCGCGGTGGCGCCGACGTCGAGACGGCCGAGTACGCCGACGGCTGCGTGGTGTCCGTGCCCACCCGCGCGTTCGAGTTCGGCTATCCACTCCGGACCCGGTCCGTCGGCGCGCACGTGAAGCCGTGGGGGCTGGCGCCGTTCCTGTCGATGCCCGCGGCCGAGCTGCGCGACCGGCCGGTGACGGTGGAGCAGGTCTGGGGCCGGGCCGCCGTCGCCGGGCTGCGGGACCGGCTGGCCTCGGCGCCCGGACCGCGGGCGATGCTGACGGTGCTTGAGGAGGAGCTGCTGCGACGGCTGCGCGAGACCGCCGGTCTGGGGCTCGTCCGCCACACGAGCGGCGTCATCGCGGCGACCAAGGGGGCGGTGGCGATCGGCGACCTGAACGCGGCGACCGGAGTCAGCAGCACCCACCTCGCACGGCGGTTCAAGGAGCTGATCGGCGTCACGCCGAAGAAGTTGGCCCGCACCCACCGCTTCACCGCCACCGTGTTCGCGATCGACCCCTCCGGACCGGTCGACTGGGGCGCCCTCGCCGGTGGGGCTGGCTACTTCGACCAGGCCCACTTCGGCCACGAGTTCCGGGCGTTCACCGGCCTCACGCCGACCCGGTACGTCGAGGTCCGGCGGCGGTTCCTGCGCGAGCACCCCGGCCACGCGTTGGACGGCTGGCCGCTGCCGGCCGATTGATTTCTTACAAGAGCGGCGGCTCGCGACACGTTAACTTGGCCGCACCCCAAGCAGAGGAGAGCCCCGTGGGCAAGGTGGTCATGTACAGCTCGGTGTCGGTGGACGGTTTCGTCGCGGACGAGAACGACCAGCCCGGACCGCTGTTCGACTGGTTGTCCGGCGGTGACGTCCCGTTGGACGGGAGCGGCGTGCTGAAGGTGTCGCAGACCTCCTACGACTACACCCGGCCGTACTGGGACGGGATCGGGGTGACGCTGGTCGGCAGGCACGTCTTCGACCTGACGGACGGCTGGGACGGGAAGCCGCCGTCCGGGATCGACCACGTGGTCGTCGTGACGCACCGGCCGCGCCCCGAGGGCTGGGACCCCGAGGCGCCGTTCCACTTCGTCGACGGCGTCAAAGCCGCCGTGGCCAAGGCGCAGGAGCTCGCGGGTGACCGCCTGGTCGAGGTGGCCGCCGGTGACGTCGGTGGCCAGGTGCTGGCCGCGGGGCTGGTCGACGAGGTGCGCATGGACGTCGTCCCCGTGGTGTTCGGGTCCGGCAAGCGCTACTTCGGGTCGGTCGACGCGCAGCACCTCCTGGAGGACCCCGACGTGGTGCTCCAGGGCAACCGGGTGCTCCACCTGCGTTATCAGGTCCGTCGCTGACCGGGCGGCTGTGAGGCGGTCACGACGAGCCGGTCACCGATGCCGCGTCGACGATGGCGGTGGCGATGCGTTCGAGGTGGCGCTGGTCGTCGACACCGAGGCCGTCGGCGATGTCGGGCAGGCGCTTGGTGACCTCGGCGTACACGGCTTCGGCGAGGACCTTCCCGGCGGGCGTGACGCCGAGCGCGATGACCCGCCGGTCGTGCTCGCGGCCCTCGCGGTGGACCAGGCCGCGGCGTTCGGTGCGGTCGACGAGTTGGCTGAGCGCGTTCTTGGTCATGCCGAGCGACGCGGCGAGCCCGGCCATGTGCTGGGGCTCGTCCTTGACCGCGCACAGCAGAGTCGCCTGGGCCGGGGTGAGGTCGTGTTCGGCGCAGATCCGCGCGTACCGGCGCTGGATCAGGGTCGAGAGCCAGACCAGCTTGTCCCCGTAGTCCTGTTGCGCCACGCCCGTCTCCTCACCGCGGTCCGGTGCGGGCAGAGTACCTTTCCGCGGTTCACGGCATGAACCATCGCGGCTACCTGCCCGGAGTCGCGGGCAGTGCCAGCGCGAGCGCCAGGTTGCCGTCGAGGAACATGAGCCCGCGGTCCCGGAACTGGATGAAGGCGTCCTCGACCGCCTGGACCGGCAGGTCCAGGCCCAGCCCGGCGCGAACCGCCGCGGCCGTCGTCGGGCGTTCGCTGCACGCGAGGTAGATGTCGGCGAGGTCGTCGTGGAAGGTGTACGTCCCGCTGGTCTCCCGGTGCCGTCCGTCGTGGATCTGGAGGAAGCCCGGAGACGACCGGTACACGAGAACCGGTGGGGTGCCCGACGTCCACGCGTCGGTCCAGGCGGTCACCGCCGTGCTCAGCGCGGAGTAGGCCGTCGGCGGCAGGGCGTCCTCGAATTCGTAGTCGAAGAAGTAGGCGACCGCGTCCAGGTCCACTGTGGACGGGTAGACGTACCCGTAGGTGGGTTCGGGCGTGCGGTGCTTCAGCGGGAACAGGTCCGGTCGGCCGTGCAACGGGCTGAAGCGCTCCAACCACACGCGGTCGGCGTTCGCGGGCGGTTGCAGGTGCGCCAGGTGCGGGACGACGGCGGCCTGTTCCGCGTAGTCCTCCTCGGTCTCCCCCGGGAACCCCCACAGGATGTTCCAGCCGACCGCGATCCCGTAGTACCGCGCCCAGCGCAGCAGGTTGACGTTCTGCGCCGCCCGCACGCCCTTGTCCATGAGGCGCAACACCGCGGTGCTCAGGGATTCCAGTCCGGGTTGCAGGTGGGTCACCCCGCCCTGCGCCAGCACCTTCACCTGCGCCCTGGTGAGGTTCGCCTTGACCTCGTAGAAGATCTCGTAGTCGCTGCCGGTGAGGGCCGGGAACAGCTCCCTCAGGTAGGTCGGGTCGAGGATGTTGTCGACCGCCTCGAACCGGAAGGTGCGGTACCGCTTGGCCTGCCGGGCGAGTTCGTCGAGCACGCGACCCGGCGACTTGGCGCGGAACCGCATCGTGGTGCCGTTGAGGCCGCAGAAGGTGCAGTGGTGCTTGGCTCCCCACCAGCAGCCCCGCGCGGATTCGAACGGGAGCCACGTCGCCTCGACCGGC
This sequence comes from Umezawaea sp., assembly GCA_035559015.1. Lineage (GTDB taxonomy): Bacteria > Actinomycetota > Actinomycetes > Mycobacteriales > Pseudonocardiaceae > Umezawaea. The sequence goes on from DATMCA010001553.1 coordinate 8,008, forward strand.
AACCCCAACTCCGCCGCGCGCTCGAAGAACTCGTCGTAGTCGGGCGCGGGCAGGTCGTCGAGGTCGGTCGTCGGCGGCGCCGGCGGGGTCGAGCCCGCGCGGGTGGCGACTCCGGGGATCCCGGTGGGATCCGTGCCGTCCGCGAGCGCGGCCAGCAGGCGGGGGAACGCCGTGTCCCCCTCCCCGATGACGGCGAAGTCGACGCAGTCGACCGTCCGCACCAGCTCCAGGCCCATGCCGCCGTCGAAGTTGGCCCCGCCGAACACCGTGACGATGTCGGGGTGCTCCCGCTTCAGCCTGCGGGCCAGTGCGAACGACGCCGCGTTCTGCTGGAACGACGAGCTGAAGCCCACGACCCGCACCTCGTGCCATGGGAAGTCGGCCAGGAGTCCGTCCAGGAACGCCGGAACGTCCTCGTCGCGAGTCCGGAGCAGACGGTCCCGGTACGCGAGTTCGTCGGCGTAGACCGCCAGCAGCTTCGCGTCGGGGTCCGGCGCGGCGGAGCCGAACGCCTCGACCGAGAACAGCCAGTCGCCGACCAGCCTGCGTTGCTGGTCGACGATCGACCGGTAGTGGTCGACGCCGATCCTGGCCGCGAAGTCGAGGTTGGCGTGCAGCGTGCGCACCGGGAACCCCGCCGCCTCGCCGATCGCCTTGAGCAGCCCGAGCTGGATGGACGGGCGGTCGACGTGCACGAACGGCATGGACACGAGGACGGTGGCGGGCATCGGGCGGCCTACTCGTCGCCGTGGGGCGGGTTCTTCCTGGTGATCAGTCCACGGGTGATCAGGCTGCGGGTGATCAGCCTGATCACCTGGTCCTCCGGCAGGTGGGAGCCGAACTGCGCGACGACGCTCTCCGCGTGGTTCCGCTTGAACGCCGCCGCGAACTCGTCGCTGAAGCTGCGCCGCTCGGCCGGGCCGGAGGCCTCGCCGCCGTCCGCGGCGACGTGCAGGACGGCCCTCAGCAGGACGCGCTCGTTGTCGTTCAGGTCGAGTCCGTCGAGCTTCGCGAACAGTCCGTCGATGTCGTCCTCGGAAACGCTGGGTCCGGTCATCAAGGGATTCCTTTCAGGACGGTGCGGATCTCGTCGGCGTCGGGGTGGTCGAACTCGTCGAGGATCCGCACGGCCTGCCGCAGGGCGGCACGAGCGGGTTCGACGTCGTCGTCGTTGAGGTAGGTCTCGCCCAGCGACCTCAGCACCCGGGCCTCGATGATGCGGTAGCCGGCGTCGTGGAACAGGTCCGCCGCGGCCCGGTAGCAGGCGATGGCCTGGGCGTTGTCGCCGAGGTGCTCGTGCACGTAGCCGAGGCTGTGCCAGGTCTGGCCGCTGGCGAGCCGGTCGCCGATCGCCGTCTGGACCGCGAGGGCCTTCTCGCAGTGGTCGAGGGCCACCGAGTAGTCACCGGCCAGCGCGTGGAACCAGCCGATCGCGTTCAGCACCTTGGCCTCGCCGGTCTGGTGACCGGCGGACCGGTACAGCGACAGCGCCCGCTCGGCGTGCGGGAGGGCCTCGGTGTCGCGTCCCTGGCGGTCGAGCATCCACGAGTAGAAGTACACGACGTTGGCCTGGCCGACGTCGTCGCCCGCTTCCTCGTACAGGCGCAGCGCGACGTCGAACCGCCCGCGCGCTTCCTCGTGGTTCCCCAGCCACACGTGGGTGCACCCGGCGTAGGCGTAGGCGAAGGCCTGCCTGAGTGGGTCGTCGAGGCGCTCGGCGGCGGCCAGCGCCGCGGAGGACGCCACCATCTCGTCGTGCCAGTGCCCTTGGTGGGCCAGGAACCGCCGGGTCGTCCAGGCGAGTTCCCAGACCTGGGCGTCGAACTCGGCGGTCTGGTGGAGGGCGCTGATCAGCACGCGGCGTTCGGCGTCGAACCACGCCAGGGCCTGTTCGCGGCCGGCGGGCCGTTCCGGCTCGACACCGGCCGGAAGGGCGGTCAGGGTGGGCGGTTCGTCGCGGTGCGGGTCGAGGAGCCGGTCCGCGTGACCGGCGCTGTGCACGTAGTGGCCGAGCACGCGCCCGGTCGCTGCCCGCCGCTCCTCGGGGGTGTCGACCTGGTCGGCCAGCTCCGAGGCGTAGGCGCGCAGCAGGTCGTGGCAGGAGAAGCGGCCGGGTGACTGCTCCGCGACGAGGTGGGCGCGGGCGAGTTCGGCCAGCAGTGGGCGGGCGGACGGCACGCCGGCGAGACCGGCCGCGGCACGGGTGCCGATGTCCGGTCCGGGGTGCAGCCCGAACAGCCGGAACAGCCGTGCCGCGTCGGCGCTCAGCCGTGAGTACGAGCAGGAGAACACGGCTCGCGGATCCGTCGCCGGGTCGGTGCCCGCGAACTCGTCCAGGCCGCGCGCCTCGCGCAACTCCTCGACCAGGG
>DATMCA010001554.1:0-20580 GCA_035559015.1 Umezawaea sp.
CGGCTCCGGCGAGACGACGGACAACGGCACCGACCTCCACGGGTTGGGCGCTTTCCTCGGTTTCCTCAGCGGCAACGTGCTGGCCATCCTCCTCGGCAGAACGCACCGGCCACTCGGACTTCCCCGCCGCCTGGGGAGGGCACTGGTCGTGGCCGGGGCGTACGGCCTGGTTTCCATCGCGGCCTACATGGCCGTCCTCGCGTCAGAAGCCGGAATCCTCATCGGCCTCGTCGAACGCGGCATCGTGTACCCGTTCCTGATCGGCTTCATCGCCCTGGGGACGGCACTGCGGAAGCGGCCGGTTCACGCGGAAGCATCAGGTTCTCCAATGACCACCACCAGACCCCACTAGACCGATCGGGTGACGCCGAGGGATGTCTCAGTAGGCCTGCGGTGAGTCATCAAGAACGTGGCCGGTGAGTGAGTCAGGCCCGGCCGACCAGTTCACGTAGGTGCACAACGCCGGGCCGGTCACGTTCACGGTGCTCGTCGGCGTGCGGCGGCTGCCCCTCCAGGCCAAGGCCTCCACCTGCGTGGGCATCGGCGTGGCCTGGGCCGAGCTGACCCTCTCGGTCCCCTGACGGTCAGTCCCGCGCCGGCACCGCACGGCTGTAGCGCTCGCCGAGGACGCGGAGGTGCTCGACCAGGCCGGGTGGCTCGGTGACGTGGAAGTCGAGGCCGAGCATCCCGATGTAGACGGCGATGAGTTCCAGGCTGTCCGCGCCGGTCAGGAGCACCGACGTGGACTCGTCGACGGCTTCCACCACGCCGACGGTCGGGTTGATCCGGGCCAGCACGGCCTCCGCGGGCGCGAGGACGGTGATGCTCGCGTGCACCTTCCAGCCCGCGGTGGCCACGTCGCGCAGGACGAAGCCCGGGTAGTCGCCGCCGGGCAGCGGCGTCGGGGTGAAGCGGCGGCCGGTCGCCATCCGCGGCGAGAGCCAGTCGACGCGGTAGGTGTGCCACGTGCCCGTCTCCGGGCCCCGTGCGACGAGGTACCAGTGCCGTTCCCAGCTCACCAGCCGGTACGGCTCCACCAGCACCGGCCAGTCCCCGAACGGCGCCGAGGCGTCGTTGCGCCGCGGCGCGTCGTCCGGGCGGGCCGGGGCGGTGTAGTCGAACCGGAGGAGTTCCGAGTCGCGGATCGCCGCCGCGATCGTCGCCAGCACGGCCGCGTCGACCACCGGGTCCGCGACGTTGCTGCCGGTGTTCGCCGGGCCCTCAGCCATGGCCTCGTGCAACGCCGTCACCTGCCGCCGCAACCGGTGCGGCAGGACCTGCTGGAGCTTCGTCAACGCTCGTGCCGCGCTGTCCTCGATGCCCGAGACCCCGCGTCCGGCCCGCAGGCCGACCGCGACCGCCACCGCTTCCTCGTCGTCGAGCAGCAACGGCGGCAGCTTCGCCCCGGCGCCCAGCCGGTAGTGCCCGGCGGGCCCCCGCACGGCCTCGACCGGGTACCCGAGTTCGCGCAGGCGGTCGACGTCGTTGCGGATCGTCCGCCCGGTGACGTTCAACCGCTCGGCGAGTTCCGAGCCCGACCACGCCGGTCTCGACTGCATCAGCGCGAGCAGGGCGAGCAGCCGCGACGAGGTTTCGAGCATCCGCCGAATATATAGGAACCAACCGTTCCTATATAGGTTCTAGCGTGAGTGCCATGACGAACAACGAGATCCGCCCCTTCCGCGTCGAGGTCCCCCAGGCCGACCTGGACGACCTCGACGAGCGCCTCGCCCGCACCCGGCTGCCCCGGCCCGCCCCCACCGACGACTGGGAGTACGGCACGCCGAACAGCTACCTCGGCGAGACCGTCGAGCACTGGCGCACCGAGTTCGACTGGCGCGCGCAGGAAGCCCGGATGAACGAGTTCCCGCAGTACCTGACCGAGGTCGACGGGCAGACCGTGCACTTCGTCCACGTGCCGTCGAAGGAGGCGAACGCGACCCCGTTGCTGCTCCTGCACACCTACCCCGGCTCGTTCGCCGAGTTCCTCGACATGATCGGCCCGCTCACCGACCCCGTCGCTCACGGCGGCGACGCCGCGGACGCGTTCTCGGTCGTCGTGCCGTCAATCCCCGGCTTCGGGTTCAGCACCCCGTTGAACGGCAGCGGCTGGACGATGCGGAAGGTGGCGGAGACGTTCGACGTGCTGATGCGACGGCTCGGCTACGACTCCTATGGCACGCACGGCAGCGACGCGGGCGCGATGATCTCCCGCGAGTTCGGGCTGCTGCGGCCGAAGGGTTTCCTCGGCCTGCACGTGCTCCAGCTGTTCTCGTTCCCCACCGGCGACCCGGCGGAGTTCGAGGCGCTCGAACCGAAGGACTACGCCGCGCTCGAACACCTGCGGTGGTTCCAGTCCGTCGGCGGCTACAACCAGATGAACGCGACGCGCCCGCAGACCGTCTCGGTCGGCATCGCGGACTCACCGGTCGGGCAACTGGCCTACAGCGAGCTGTTCAACAACTTCGGCAACGGGACGAGCCTGGTGACCCCCGACCAGATCCTGACCCAGGTCTCCCTGTACTGGTTCACGAACACCCAGGCGACCGCCGGGCGCTACCACTTCGAGGAGGCCAAGGCCGCGCGCGAGCCGGAGGTGAACCCGTCGCGAACCGGGGTCGCCGTGTTCGCCGACGACTTCAAGACGATCCGCGCGTTCGCCGAGCGGGACAACTCCGACATCGCGCACTGGTCCGAGTTCCCCGACGGCGGGCACTTCGCGGCGCTGGAACGCCCGCGGGTCCTCGTCGACGACCTGCGGACCTTCTTCCGCTCCTGACGCGCCGGACGCGCGAGGAGCGCCGGACGCGAAGATCACACCACTAGGGTGGGCCGCCGGGGTGCGATGGCCGCTGCGGAGGCGCGGGTGGAATTCCGAGTGCTGGGGTCGCTGGAGGTTTCGACGGGCGGCGAGCCGATCCGTCTGACCGGCGGACGTCAGCGGACGTTGTTGGCGCTGCTGCTGCTCAACGCCGACCACGTCGTCCCGCTCGACGCGCTCATCGACGCGGTCTGGGACGAACGTCCGCCCACCACCGCCAAGCGCCAGGTGCAGAACAGCGTCTCCGCGCTCCGCAGGCTGCTGGAGGCGGGCGAGCGCGATCCGGACCCGGCGGTGGCGCCCACGATCGCCGCCGAGGGCAACGGGTACCGGCTCAGGCTGGGCGCGGGCACGTTGGACGCGCGGCTCTTCCTGGCACGGGTGGAGGAAGCGCTCCGGCTGAGCGCCGCCGGTGAGGTCGGTCCGGCCGCGGCCGAGTTGAGGGCGGGACTCCGGCTGTGGCGTGGACCGGCCCTGGCCGGTCTGGCGGGCAGGGCGTTCGAGGCGCCCGCGGCCCGGCTCGACGAGCAGCGGCGGGCGGCGATCGAGGAGTGCGTCGAGCTGGAGCTGGGGCTCGGGCGGCACGCCGACCTGGTCGGCGAACTGGCCGAGCTGGTCGCGTCGCACCCGCTCCGGGAGCGGCTGGTTGGCCAGCTGATGGTGGCCCTGCACCGGTCGGGGCGGCAGGCGGAGGCGCTGGAGGTGTACCGCGGACTGCGCGGGGCCCTCGCCGAGGAACTCGGCCTGGAGCCGGGTGCGCGGCTGCGGGAGCTGCACACCGCGATCCTGCGGGACGAGGCGGGCAGCACCAAGGCCGTCCGGTCCCGCCACTCGGCCGCGCGGGTGGTCCCGGCCCAGCTCCCCGTCGACGTCTTCGGCTTCACCGGCCGCGCCCGGCACCTGAAGGAACTCGACGAGGTGCTCCCTGGAGGGGCCGGCACGGTGGTCACCACGATCGCGGGCACGGCCGGGATCGGGAAGACCGCGCTGGCCGTCCACTGGGGACAACGGGTGCGCCACCACTTCCCGGAGGGCCAGCTGTACGCGGACCTGCGCGGCTTCGACCCCGACGGTTCGCCGATGCGGCCCGCCGAGGTGCTCCTCGGGTTCCTGGAGGCGCTCGACGTGCCGCCGCCGCGGGTGCCGGTCGGCCTCGCCGCCCGGTCCGCCCTCTACCGGAGCCTGCTGGCGGACCGGCGGGTGCTGGTGGTGTTGGACAACGCCCGCGACGCCGACCAGGTGCGCCCGTTGCTGCCCGGCAGCCGCGACTGCCTGGTCGTGGTCACCAGCCGTCGCGTGCTGTCCGGGCTGGTCGCCGCGGAAGGGGCGCGGCCGGTCGTCCTGGACCTGTTCGACCCGGCCGAGGCGCAGCAGATGCTGGCCCGACGGCTCGGCCGGGAACGCCTGGCGGCCGAGCCGGACGCCGTCGACGAGATCATCGGCCGGTGCGCCTCGTTACCCCTGGCGCTGGCGGTGGTGGCCGCCCGCGCCGCCGTCCACCCCGACTTCCCCCTGGCCTCGCTCGCCGACGAGTTGCGTGCGGCCCAGGGCAGTCTCGACGCGCTGGGCAGCGACGATCCGACCACCGACGTGCGGGCCGTCTTCTCGTGGTCCTACCAGCAGCTCAGCGATCCCGCGCGCAGGCTGTTCCGGTTGCTGGGGCTGCACCCCTGCCCGGACGTCACGGTGCGGGCGGCCGCCAGCCTGTCCGGGCTGCCCGTCGACCGGACCCGGATGCTGCTCGCCGAACTGGCGAGCGCCTGCCTGGTCACCGCGCGGGCTCCGGGGCGGTACGCGTCCCACGACCTCCTGCGGGCCTACGCCGCCGAACTGGCCCGCGGCCGCGACACCGCCGAGCAGCGGCGGGAGGCCCTGCACCGGCTGTTCGACCACTACCTGCACGGCGCCCGCGCCGCCGACCGGTTGCTCGACGCCCACCGCGACCCGATCACCTTCCCGCCGGTCCGGCCGGGTGTGGTCGTCGACGAGCCCGCCGACCACGACCAGGCGATGCGCTGGCTGGCCGACGAACTGGCCGGGATCCTGGCGGTCGTCGAACGGGCGGCGTCGACCGGTTTCGACGCCCACGCCTGGCGGTTGGCCTGGGCGGTGGCCTACTTCGTGGAACGCCGGGGGCATTGGGAACCGTGGGCCGAGGCGCAGCACACCGCGCTGGCGTCGGCGCGGCGGCTCGGCGACCGCGTCGGGCAGGCGCACGCCCACCGCAGCCTGGGGCGCGTCCACGTCCACCTGGACCGGGTCGCCGACGCGATCGTCCACTTGGGACAAGCCCAGCGCCTGTACCGCGAAACCGGTGACACGGCTGGAGAAGCGCGGGTCCACTTCGACCTGTGCTGGATCGACTACCGCCAGGGCGAGCACCGGACGTCGTTGGCGCACGCCGAACGCGCCTTCGAGCTGTTCCGCGAAATCGGCCACCTGTCGGGGCAGGCCAGGGCGCTCAACAACATCGCCTGGGGGCACGACCTCCGCGGTGACCACGAGCGGGCACTGGACGCCGCGGAGCGGGCACTGCGGCTCAACGAGGAGGTCGCCGACCGGTTCAGCGACGCGGACACGTGGGACGTGCTCGGCCACGCCCACCGGGGACTGGGGCACCACGACGAGAGCATCGCCTGCTACCGGCGGGCCGCCGAGCTGTACCGGGACCTCGGCCACCGGTGGGCGGAGGCCGAGGCGCTCGCCCGGCTGGGCGACGCGCACCACGGCGCGGGAGCCGTCGCCGCCGCGCACGACAACTGGCGGCGAGCCCTGATCATCTTCGACGAGCTCGGGCACCCGGACGCGGACGCGGTCCGGTCCAAGTTGGGCGCGTAGGACGAATCCACCGACGTGGTGCGCTCGTCCGGCGACACCGACGCCGGCTGAACACGGGTCGTAGACTCCTCCGGTCGAGCGTGTCCCCCGCTCCCCCGAGGAAGGACGTCGTGGCCCCGGCAACAACGATCGTGAACGCGAAGGTGTTCGACGGGACGAACGCGCGGGACTGGACCTCGGTCCGGTTCGCCGACGGCCTGATCACCGGGTGTTCGGTGGACTCGGCGGTCCAGGAGGGCGACGAAGTCGTCGACGCCGCAGGCGGGACCGTGTTCCCCGGTCTGATCGACGCGCACGTGCACCTCGTCCCCGGCGCCCTCGCGCAGTCGTTGACCTTCGGCGTCACCACCGTCCTCGACATGTTCAGCAAGCCCGACCAGGTGGCCGAGGCCAAGGAGCAGGCCGGGTCGCGCCGGGACGTGGCCGACGTGCGCTCCTCGGGTGTCGGCGCCACCGCGCCCGACGGGCACCCTTCGCTGATGTACGCCCCCTTCCCCACGGTGACCACCGCCGGCGAGGCCGAGCGGTTCGTCGCGGAACGGGTCGCGGAGGGCTCGGACCACCTGAAGATCATCTCCGGCGTCGGGGGCCTGTGGCCCGCGCTGGACTCCGACACCATCACGGCACTGGTCACCGCCGCGCACGCCCGCGGCCTGGTCGTCGTCGCCCACGTCAGCTCGACGGCCGGCGTCGAGCAGGTCGTGTCCGCCGGCGTGGACGTGCTGGCCCACGTCCCCGCGGACACCGAACTGGACCCGGCCCTGGTCGACCGCATCGCCGAGGCCGGGATCGCGGTCGGCCCGACGCTGGCCACCATCGAGAACACCCTGGGCGGACGGGGTGGCGCGGCGGTCGTGGCGGACCCGCGGCTCGCCGAGGCGCTCGGGGCCGCCTGGACACGCCGGTTGACCGAGGACGTCCCGGTGGTCGGCGGCCGGGCGATGCCGCCCTACTCGCGGGCCGAGGACAACGTGCGGCGGCTGGCCGACGCGGGGGTCGCGGTGCTGGCGGGCACCGACGCCCCGAACCCCGGAACGGTGTTCGGGGCGAGCCTGCACCGGGAACTGGAACTCCTCGTGCGGTGCGGGATCAGCCCGGCGCGCGCACTGACCGCCGCCACGGCCGAACCGGCACGGGTGTTCGGCCTCGCCGACCGGGGCCGGGTCGCGGTCGGACAGCGCGCGGACCTCGTCCTCGTGTCCGGCGACCCGCTGGCGGACATCACCGAGACCCGCGGGATCGAGCGGATCTGGCGCGAAGGCACGGCGTGCGACCGCCGCGCCTTCGTCGCGAGCACCGCCGAAGCCGAGCAGCTCGACGCCTTCGACGCCCAGGTGGCCAAGGTCGTCGCGGCCGTGCGCGAACGCCGGTCCACCTTCGGCCCGCCAAGGGTTCGCTGACCACGAGTCCGGCAGCACGAGGGACCACCCGCGAGAACTGGCGGGACATGCCGAAGGTGGTCACCCACCCGATCCTGGTCGGCGGCGGCGAACCGTTCTTCACCACGCTGGACCACTGGGTGGGCCTGGACCTGGTGGAGACGCGAACGTTCCCCGGCAGTGTCGTCCTGACCGGGTACGAGACGAGGCGCTGAGCGGTTGGAGGGCGTGGGGCTTCAGGTCCGGACTCGGCGTTCGACGCCCGACCACAGGGTGTCCAACGCGGAGGCGACCAGCCTGGAGCGGGGTACGGAGGGGTGGTCGTGCCACCAGAGGGCGAGGGCGCTGAGGGAGCCGCCGATGATCTCCACCAGCATCTCGACGTCGTCGGGCTCCGTCTCGACCAGCGCCGCGGCGACCAGCGGTACCAGGGCCGCGCGGCTCGCGCGGGTGGCGTCGAGCTGGGCCTGGCGGGCGCCCTCGGCGGCGGCGAAGCCGTGGAACAGCACGGGGATCGACTCGCGGCGCGACTCGACGTGGGCGAACCACGCGTCCAGAGCGGTCGCGAACTGGTCCCGCGTGGGGCCCCCTACGCCGAGGCTGCCCCGCCACGCCTGGCGCAGCAGTGCGTACTCCCTGTCGAGCACCTCGCGGAACAGTTCGATCTTCGACGGGAAGTGGTCGTAGAACACGGGTGCCGTGATGTCCGCGCGGTGGGCGATCTCGCCGATCGACGCGCCGTCGTAGCCCCGTTCGGCGAAGACCTCGGTCGCGTGTTCGACGACCAGGGCACGCCTCCGCTCGGCGGACATCCTCTTCTTCGGTGGAGCCACCTGCTCACCCCTTGACAACCACGGGACCCGCCCACAACCTAATGTTCACTAGGTTAGCCTATTCGGGAGCGGGCCGATGACCGATCAGCTGACGGCGTGGCAGGGGCGGGGCTCCACGGCGCGGGTCCCGGTGCGCGGCACGCGGCGCGGCGTGTTCACCCGCGTGACCGGCACCGGCAGCACCCTGGTGCTGCTGCACGGGTTCCCCGCGTCCTCGTTCGAGTGGGCGGGAGTGGAGCCGCTGCTGGCACGGCACCACACCGTCGTCACGTTCGACTTCCTCGGCTTCGGCGCGTCGGACAAGCCGCGCGGCCACCGCTACAGCGTCTTCGAGCAGGCGGACCTCGCCCAGGAGGTGCCGGCACCGCTGGCCGCGGACGGGGTGACGCTGGTGGCGTACGACTACGGGGCGATCGTGGCGACCGAACTCCTCACCCGCGACCTGCCGTTCGAGGTTCGGCGGTGCGTCTTCCTGAACGCGGGCCTGTACGTGGACCAGTACCGGCCGCGCCTGGCGCAGCGGGCGATGCTGTGGCCGGGGATCGGCCCGCTGCTGGCCCGCGCCGTCACCGAACCGGTGTTCGTCAGGTCGTGGTCGCGGATCTTCTCCCCCGAGCACCCGCTGGACCCGGAGGTCGGCGGGCTGCACCACCGCGCGCTGAACGCGGGCGACCCGGACCCCGGTCACGCCGCGCGACTGCTGGGCTACATCCCCGAGCGCGCCGCCCACCGCGACCGCCTCGAACGGGTCCTCACCGACACCGACGTCCCCCTGTCGTTCCTGTGGGGCATGCGGGATCCGGTGTCCGGCGCGCGGGTCGCCCGCGAGATCCGCCGCCGCGACCCCGGCGCGGACCTCGTCGAGTACCCCGACCTCGGCCACTGCCCGCACATCGAGGACCCGCGGCGCGTGGCCGCCGACGTCCTCGCCCGGACCGCCGCCGACGCCTGACGGTCGACACGACGACGTGCCCGTCATGCGGTCGCACGGCGGGCACGTCGTCGTGGTCGGGCCTCAGATGCCGCAGTTGGGCGCGGACCAGAGCTGGCCCGAGCGGAGGGCGGTGTGGACGTGGTCGTTGTGGTCCGGGTAGCCGGGGCCGAGGATCTCGGTGAAGCCGTGGTTGCGGGCCTGCTTGGCGATCGCGCAGAAGCCCTGCACACCGGCGCCGAGGTCGGCCGCGTCGCCGTACATGTGGCGACTGGTGGCCGAGCCGCCCACCGCGCTGTTGCACGCGACGCTGCGGAAGCCGCCGTTGACCGTGAGCGGTCGGTCGCCGAGCGCGTGGCGCAGGGCTTCCAGCTTCCACATGGTGACGAGCGCGTTGGCCTTGGCCTGCGTCGCCGACACCTTGCCGCCGGACCAGTCGGAGTTGCAGCGGTTCAGCTCGCCGTAGGTGAAGTGGACGGGCGTGCAGTCGTCGTCCTGGAGCTCGTAGATCTTGCTGAACGTGGCCGGTCCGGCGACACCGTCGGCCGCCAGGCCGTAGGCCTGCTGGAAGCGGACGACCGCGGACCGGGTGGCCGCGCCGAACTGGCCGTCGAGGCCGATCACGGCGCCGTAGCCGGGGTAGCCGGAGACGCGGATCTGGAGCTGGCGCACGTCCTCGCCGCTCGCGCCTTGCGACAGCGAACGGCTCCAGGTGTAACACCCGTCCATGGCGTGGACGTCGTCCTGGACCACGGGTCCGGGGTCGGCGACCGCCGTCCCGGTGAAGGTGAGGAAGCCCGCGACGAGCAGGAGCAGGATCCTTCGCAGCATGAGGGAACACCTCTCGGAGCAGGGTGAAGTGACGCCCCGGAGAGTGGCGAAGGATCGAGGTCCGGTCAATGGTTCACAAACACGACACTTCGGCCGAAGTTCACCAACCGATCGGACGGCACGGGCCGCGTGCGACAGTCCGGACCGAACACCGAGGCCGCCGTGTCCGCTGTGGATCTCCGGCCGCCCCGAGCAGGTCGACGGCGACGCGCCCTCGGTGACGAGGGGACCGGGCCGAGCCTCCGGCGACCCGGAGGTGGGACGCCGGAGGTCACGGCTCAGCCGAGCAGGGTCTTGCCGTCCTCGTCCCGGATCAGGGTGATCAGCGCGCGCAGACCGGCCTCCGTGCGGGCGATCTCCTCGTCGGTGATGTGGATGGACGGTTCGAAGCGCAGGGTGCTGGTGGCGCTGGCCGTGGGGAAGACGCGCATGCTGTGCTCCCGCAGCAGGTAGCCGGAGAACATGTAGCCGATCATGCCGCCCCTGGCCTGCTCGGCGAGGATGTCGGAGTCCGAACCGGACAGGTCGTGGAACTCCAGGCCCATCATCAGCCCCTTGCCCCGCACGTCCTTGACGACGTCGCCGAACTCGTCGCGCAGCGAGCGCAGCACGGTGAGCAGCTTCTCGCCGCGTTCGGTCGCCCGCCGGTACGCCGCGCCCCCGTCGGCCTCCAGCAGTTCCACGGTGCGCAGCGCGACGAGCGTGGAGAAGCTGTCCTTGGCGTAGGTGGAGGTGTGCACCAGCTCGAAGTCGCTGCGGTAGCGCGAGGACCGGATCAGCGTGACCGCCGCTTTCACGACACCGCCGCCCAGGCTCTTGGCCAGGGTGATGTAGTCGCCGCGCAGGCCCAGGTGCGACGCGGCGAAGAACGCGCCGGAACGGCCCATGCCGCTCTGCACCTCGTCCACGATCACCGGGATGTCGGCGGCGTCGAGCAGTTCGCGCACGCGGGCGAGTTGCTCGACGTCCAGGACGCGGATGCCCGCCTCACCCTGGATGGGTTCCAGGACGAACGCGCTGATCACCGGCAGCGGACGTTCGACGACGCGGATGACGTCCCCGTCGACGGCGAGGTCAAGCAGGGTCCGGCTCTCGGCGGCGATCGTGTCGGCGACGACGTCGGGCCGGTCGAGCGGCACGAACCGGCACTGCGCGGCCATGGCGATGAACGGCGTGCGGTAGGCGTGGTTGTGGGTGAGCTGGATGCTGCCCGCGAGCTTGCCGTGGAAGGAGCCCACCGGGGCTAGGTAGACCGGCGGCGCGGCGGCGCGCTCGGCGTTGGCGGCGCGCAGGGCGGCGACGACCTCGGCGAGGCTCGACCCCGGCAGCGGGGACGCGTCCACGGTCGCGCCGGAGGCCGCCGCCGCGAGGGCGGCCTCGACGTGGGCATCGACCTCGGCGAGCGCCTCGCCGATCTTGAGCACGCGGTCCATCTCGGCGTGCTTGATGGCGACCTCGTTGGCCTCGGCCCCGCTGTTGGCGAAGATCACCGCGTAGTTCTCGTCGGTGCCGAACTCGCGGTGCGCGATGGTGTTCAGCGTCCACGCCAGGTCGTTCGCGTAAGGGTGCCGGGAGAACTGCGCGTGAATCGGGGTGCCGCTGTCCAGCAGTGATTTCGCGTACTCGATGATTTCCGGGTTGTTGTGCCCGAGAATGGTCGACCCGTAACCGCCGACGAGGTCGAGCACCTCGATCTCGGCACCACCGGCGTCGCGGTAGTACAGGGAGTCCTTCTTCGACCTGGTGTATTCGACACCGAGGCCGAGAGAGGCCAGCCAGGCGAACATGTACGGCTCGGCGAGCTCGGGCTTGTCGACCACTGGGTTCATCATCGTCCCCTGTCCACGTGAGGTTTTCGGAGGCGACCGTAACCAACGCGCGGTGGACCGCCGCCTACGCCCGGTCTAGCCCCGGTAATTCCCCGCGAGGTGGCCGATATGTGGGATCTTTTCCGGAAATTTACCCGGATGCGTACGGGATCGGGTTCCCGAAAAACCGGTAACCGGATGATCGATGACGCCCTTACCCGCGGAAGACCGGAATTGGAAGATGGTCCGCCTGCCGTGGCTAGGGTCGTGGGAGTTTGGGTTGGGGGAAACCCGTCCGGTTTCCGCAAGCGGAGGGCAACCGATTTCCATGACGAGTGGTCAGCATTTTCACGGCACTCCAGAAGAAGACGCCATCGCGGTGGTCGGGATGTCCTGCCTCCTGCCGGGGGCACGGGACGTCACCGCGTTCTGGGACCTGCTGCGGTCCGGGCGCGACGCGCTGACCGACATGCCCGAGCACCGCTGGGAAACGATCTCCGCCGACGCGGGCGACCCGGCGCGCAGGGGCGGCTTCCTGGACTCCGTGGCCGAGTTCGACGCCGCGTTCTTCGGCATCTCGCCGCGCGAGGCGCGGGTCATGGACCCGCAGCAGCGCGTCCTGCTGGAGTTGGCCTGGTCCGCGCTGGAGGACGCCGGGATCGTCGCCGCCGACCTGGAGGGCAGCCCGACCTCGGTCTACGTCGGCACCGCGCGCGAGGACTACGCCGCGCTGGTCTACCGCCAGGGCTCGTCCGCGATCACCCAGCACACCAACGCGGGCGTGCACCGCGGTGTCATCGCCAACCGCGTCTCCTACGCCCTCGGCCTGCGCGGCGCGAGCCTGACCGTCGACACCAGCCAGTCGTCGTCGCTGGTCGCGGTGCACCTGGCCTGCGAGGCCCTGCGCTCGGGTGATTCCGCGCTGGCGCTGGCCGCGGGCGTGAACCTCAACATCCTGGCCGAGACCGTGCTCGGCGCAGAGCGGTTCGGCGGGCTGTCCCCCGACGGCCGCTGCCACACCTTCGACGCCAGGGCCAACGGCTACGCGCGCGGCGAGGGCGCGGCCGTGGTCGTGCTCAAGCCGCTGCGGGCCGCCATCGTCGACGGCGACCGGGTGCACGGCGTGCTGCTGGGCAGCGCGGTGAACAACGACGGCGCCACCTCCGGTCTGACGGTGCCGAGCGCGCTCGCGCAGGAGCAGGTGGTGCGGACGGCGCACCGCAGGGCGGGCGTGTCCCCCGACGACGTGCAGTACGTCGAGCTGCACGGGACCGGTACCCCGGTGGGTGACCCGATCGAGGCCGCGGCGCTGGGTGCGTCGATCGGCACGCTCAAGCAGCCCGGCGACCCGCTGGTCGTCGGCTCGGTGAAGACCAACGTCGGTCACCTGGAGGCCGCGGCGGGCATCACCGGCCTGGTGAAGACCGTGCTGGCGATCAGCAACCGCGAGCTGCCCGCGAGCCTGAACCACGAGACGCCGAACCCGGCCATCCCGTTCGGCGAGCTGAACATCTCCGTCGTCACCAGCCGCTCCCCCTGGCCGCACCCGGACCGCAGGCTCGTCGCGGGCGTCAGCTCGTTCGGCATGGGTGGCACCAACTGCCACGTCGTCGTCGCGGAAGCCCCGACGACCGCGCCCGCCGAACCCGTCGAGCCCGGCATCGCGGTGCCGGTGGTCGTCTCCGGTCGCACCCCGCGGGCGCTCCGCGCGCAGGCCGACCGGCTGCGGGCCGCCGTCGAGTCGGGCGACGCCGACGTCGCGTCCGTCGGCTGGTCCACCCTGACCACGCGCACCCTGTTCCCCCACCGCGCCGCTGTCGTCGCCGCGGACCGCGAGGAGCTGGTCGCCGGCCTGCGCGCGCTGGTGGCGGACTCCCCCGCCGCGGGGCTCGTCACCGGCGTCACGTCGAAGGGCTCGACCGCGGCCGTGTTCACCGGCCAGGGTTCCCAACGGGTCGGCATGGGCCTGGAACTGCACGCCGCGTTCCCGGTCTACGCGCGGTCTTTCGACGAGGTCACGGCGCTCGTCGACCCCCACCTGGACCGCCCGCTGCGCGAGGTGATCGCGAGCGGCGAAGACCTGCACGAGACCGGCTACACCCAGCCCGCGCTGTTCGCCGTCGAGGTGGCGCTGTTCCGGCTGTTCGAGTCGTGGAACCTCCGGCCGGACTTCGTGATGGGCCACTCCATCGGCGAGGTCGCCGCCGCCCACGTCGCGGGCGTGCTGTCCCTGCCCGACGCCGTCGCACTCGTCACCGCCCGCGGCCGACTGATGCAAGCGCTACCCGAGGGCGGCGCGATGGTGGCCGTGGGGGCGACGGAGGAGCAGGTCGCCGAGCACCTGTCCGACACCGTGTCGATCGCCGCCGTGAACGGCCCGGACTCGGTCGTGCTGTCCGGCGACGAGGACGACGTGCTGCGCGCCGCCGCGCTGCTGCGGCAGGCCGGGCACAAGACCAAGAAGCTCCCGGTGAGCCACGCCTTCCACTCCCACCGCATGGACGCGATGCTCGACGCCTTCCGCGAGGTCGTGTCCGGCCTGGAGTTCCACCCGCCCCGGATCCCGGTGCTCTCCACGGTGACCGGCCAGGTCGCCCCGGCCGAACTGCTGGCGTCCCCGGAGTACTGGGTGGAGCAGGTCCGCGCGACGGTCCGCTTCTCCGACGCCGCGAGGGCTCTGGAGGCGGCGGGGGTCCGCACGGTCATCGAGTTCGGACCGGACGACGTGTGCTCGGCCCTGGTCGCCGACAGCGTCGTCGACAGGTCGGCCGTGCGGACGGGATCGGTGCTGCGCAAGGACCGGCCGGAGGTCCGCACCGCGATGGCCTCGGTGTCCCGGCTGGTCGTGGCCGGGGTGGAGCTGGAGTGGGACGCGGTGTTCGCGGGCACGGGCGCCCGCCGGGTCGACCTGCCCACCTACGCCTTCCAGCGCGAGCACCACTGGGTCACCGACAGCGCCGCGCCGCGCGTCGACCACGAGCCCACCGCGCGCACGGTGACCGATCCGTCCACCCGCGCCGCCGACCTGGTGACCGCGCACGTCGCCGCGATCCTGGGTCTCGCCCCCGGCCAGGCCGTCGAGGTCGACCTGCCGTTCCGCGACCTGGGCTTCAGCTCGCTGATGACCACCGAGCTGACCGACGGCCTCGCGGAGGCCACCGGGCTGACCCTGGCGTCGGGCACCCTGTACGACCACCCCACGCCCGCCTCGCTGGCCGCTCACCTCGACGGCCGCCTCGGTGGCGGGGACACCGACGTCGACGAGGTCGTCACCGCCGGCTCGGACGACGAGCCGATCGCGATCGTCGGGATGGCGTGCCGCTACCCCGGCGGGGTCGCCTCGCCCGAGGACCTGTGGCAGCTGGTCGTCGGCAACGGCGACGCCATCTCGGCGTTCCCCACCGACCGGGCCTGGGCCGAGGATCTGGTGGACACCGGCAGGAGTTCGGTGTCCGAGGGTGGTTTCCTGCACGACGCGGGCCGCTTCGACGCCGGGTTCTTCGGCATCTCCCCGCGCGAGGCGCAGGCGATGGACCCTCAGCAGCGACTGCTGCTGGAGACCACCTGGGAAGCGCTGGAACGGGCCGGTCTCGTCCCCGGTGACCTGCGCGGTTCGCGGACCGGGGTCTTCATCGGCGCCACGACGTTCGACTACGGCCCCCGGATGCACGACGCGCCCGCGGGCTCGGAGGGTCACCTGCTGACCGGCGGCACGGCCAGCGTCATGTCCGGCCGCATCGCCTACCAGCTGGGCCTGGTCGGGCCCGCCCTCACGGTGGACACCGCGTGCTCGTCCTCGCTGGTGGCGCTGCACCTGGCCGTCCAGTCGCTGCGCCGGGGCGAGACGTCGCTGGCCATCGCGGGCGGTGTGGCGGTGATGTCGACGCCGGGCATGTTCCTGGAGTTCTCCCGCCAGCAGGGCCTCGCCGCCGACGGCCGCTGCAAGTCCTTCGCCGCCGCGGCCGACGGCACCGCGTGGGCCGAGGGCGTGGGCCTGCTCGTGGTCGAACGGCTCTCCGACGCCCGCCGCAACGGGCACCGGGTGCTCGCCGTGGTGCGCGGCACTGCCGTCAACCAGGACGGCGCCTCCAACGGCCTGACCGCGCCGAGCGGTCTGGCGCAGCGGCGGGTGATCCGCCAGGCCCTCGCCGACGCCCGCCTGACCGGCGCCGACGTCGACGTGGTCGAGGCGCACGGCACCGGCACCAGCCTGGGCGACCCGATCGAGGCGACGGCGCTGCTGGCG
Source organism: Umezawaea sp. (assembly GCA_035559015.1). Taxonomy (GTDB): domain Bacteria; phylum Actinomycetota; class Actinomycetes; order Mycobacteriales; family Pseudonocardiaceae; genus Umezawaea. The sequence goes on from DATMCA010001554.1 coordinate 15,688, forward strand.
ACCTACGGCGCCGACCGGGGTGACCGGGAGCCAGTGCTGCTCGGGTCGCTCAAGTCGAACATCGGCCACGCCCAGGCCGCGGCCGGGGTCGGCGGGGTGATCAAGCTGGTGCAGGCGATGCGCCACGGCGTCGTCCCGGCCACGCTGCACGTCGACGAGCCGACCCCGCACGTGGACTGGTCCTCGGGCGCGGTCTCCGTGGTGACCGAGAACCGCGCCTGGCCGGGGACCGGAGGTCCGCGCCGCGCGGCGGTGTCGTCGTTCGGGATCAGCGGCACGAACGCCCACGCCATCATCGAGGTGGAGCCGGAACCGGAGTCCGACCGGGCGGGCGGTGACGCGTCGAGCGCGCCGTGGGTGCTGTCCGCGCCGACCGGCGACGGCCTGCGCGCCCAGGCCGCACGGCTGCGCGAGTTCGTGCTCGCCCGGCCGGACGCGCACCCGGCCGACGTCGGTCTCGCGCTGGCGACCACGCGCACCCCGTTCGCCCACCGCGCGGTGGTGCTCGGACCGGACCGGCTCGCCGGACTGGCCGCCCTCGCCGGCGGCGAAGCGACGCCCACCGTCGTGCGCGGCACGGCACAACCCGGCAAGACCCTGCTGGTGTTCACCGGCCAGGGCGCCCAGCGGGTCGGCATGGGCGAGGAGCTGCGCGCCGCGTTCCCGGTCTACGCGCGGTCTTTCGACGAGATCGCCGCGCACCTCGACCCGCACTTGGACCGTCCGCTGCGCGAGGTGATCGCGAGCGGCGAAGACCTGGACCGGACCGACTACACCCAGCCCGCGCTGTTCGCGGTCGAGGTCGCGCTCTACCGGCTGGCCGCGCACCACGGCGTGGTGCCGGACCTGGTGGCCGGGCACTCGATCGGTGAACTGGCCGCCGCGCACGTCGCCGGGGTGCTCTCCGCCGAGGACGCCGCGACGCTGGTGGCCGCCAGGGGCAGGCTGATGCGGACCGCGCGGTCGGACGGCGCGATGATCGCCGTCGAGGCCGAGCCCGACGCCGTGGCCGCCTCGATCGCCGAGCACGCCGGACTGGTCGACATCGCCGCGGTGAACGGCCCGAGGGCGGTGGTGATCGCGGGTGACGCCGAGGTCGCGAACCGCGTCGCCCGGCAGTGGAAGGACAAGGGCCACCGGGTGCGCGCGCTGCGGGTCAGCCACGCGTTCCACTCGCCGCACATGGACGGCATCCTCGACGAGTTCCGCGCCGTCGCCGAGGGCCTGGCGTTCCACGCCCCCACCATCCCGGTCATCTCCACCGTCACCGGCGCGGTCGTGGCCCCGGACCGGATCACCACCGCCGACTACTGGGTCGACCAGATCCGCTCGGCGGTGCGGTTCCACGACGCCGTGCTGCCGGCGACCGGCCTGGGCGCGACGGCGCTCGTCGAGATCGGCCCGGACGCCGTGCTGACCGCGCTGGCACGGGAGACCATCGAATCCGCCGGTGCCGGCGCGGTCGCCGTGCCGCTGGCCCGCGCGGACAAGCCGGAGGTCGACACCTTCGTCGCCGGGCTGGCGGGCGTGCACGCGGCAGGCTCCCCGGTCGACCTCACGCCGTTCTTCCCGGACGCCGTCCCCGCCGACCTGCCGACGTTCGCGTTCCAGCGCGAGCACTTCTGGCTGACCGCGGGCCCGCGCCTCGACGCGCGCGGCCTCGGCCTCGACCCGGCCGGGCACCCGCTGCTCGGCGGCGTGGTCGAGGTGGCCGACGACGGGAGCGTGGTGCTGACCGGCGTGCTGTCGACCGGCACGCACCCGTGGCTCGCCGACCACGTCATCGAGGGCGTGGCCCTGCTGCCCGCGACCGCGTTCCTGGAGCTGGCGTTCGCCGCCTGCGAGCACACGGGCGCCGAAGGGGTCGCGGAGCTGACGCTGCGGGCTCCGCTGCCGCTGTCCGAGGGGCGGCCGGTACGGGTGCAGGTCGGGGTGGCCGCCGCGGACGACTCCGGTTCCCACCGGTTCACCGTCCACTCGCGACCGAACGACGACGACCCGGCCTCAGCGTGGACCGAGCACGCCGCCGGCCTGCTGGGGCCTGTCAAGGGGACCCCGGTCGCGACCGGCCTCCCGTGGCCGCCCGAGGGCGCGGTGGCCGAGCCGGTCGACGACGCCTACCCGGCGCTGGCCGACCTCGGCTACGGCTACGGCCCGGTGTTCCGCGGGCTGAAGTCGTTGTGGCGGGCGGGAACGGACGTCCTGGCCGAGATCGCGCTGCCGGACGCCGACCACGACGACCGGTTCGGGCTGCACCCCGCGCTGTTCGACGCGGCGCTGCACCCGCTGCTGCCCGACGCGGCGCGCGACCGCGACGAGATCCGGCTGCCGTTCGCCTGGGAGGGCGTCACCCTGCACGCCGGCGGGGCCACCGCGGCGCGGGTGCGGGTGTCCCCGGTCGGCCCGGACGCCGTCCGGCTGGAGTTGACCGACGCCACCGGCGCGCCGGTGGTCACCGTCGAGTCGCTGACCCTGCGCGGGGTTCCCCGCGCCGTGATCGGCAAGGCGGGCAAGGGCACGTCCCTGTTCGGCGTCACCTGGACCGCGATCGCGACCCCCGACAGCGGGGCGCTCACCCGCGCCGACCTGGCCGCGACCCTGGCCGACACCGACCGCGCCGACGTCGTCGTCGCCACGCTGACCGGCGGTGGCGACTCCCCCGCCGACGCGCACGAGGCCACCACCTCGGCCCTGGCGCTGCTGCGGGAATGGCTGGCCGACCAGCGGTTCGCCGACGCGACACTCGTCCTGGTGACCAGCGGCGCCATCGCCGCCCGGCCCGGTGACCGGGTCGATGACCTGGCGCACGCGCCGGTGTGGGGCCTGGTCCGCTCGGCGCAGACCGAGCACCCCGGCCGCGTGGTGCTGGTCGACACCGACGGCTCCGACAACGCCCTCGTCCTCGCCGCGGCGGCGAGCGGGGAACCGCAGGTCGCCATCCGCGCGGGCAGGCTGCACGCCGCCCGCCTGGCCAGGACCGCCGGTGCCCCGACCGAACGGGTGCTCGACCCCGACGGCACCGTCCTGATCACCGGCGGCACCGGCGGGCTGGGTGCCCTGGTGGCCCGGCACCTGGTCGCCGACCACGGCGTGCGGCGCCTGCTGCTGGTCAGCAGGCGGGGCGAGGACAGTCCCGGCTGCTCCGCGCTGGTCGACGACCTGACGGCCGCGGGCGCGCGGGTCCGGGTCGCCGCGGCCGACGCCGCGGACCGGGACGCGCTGGCCGCCGCCCTCGCCCTGGTCCCGGCCAGGCACCCGCTGACCGCCGTGGTGCACACCGCGGGCGTGCTGGACGACGCGACGATCACGGCGCTGACCGACGAGCAGGTCACGACCGTGCTGCGACCCAAGGTCGACGGTGCCTGGAACCTGCACACCCTGACCGCCGACGACGACCTGGCCGCGTTCGTCCTGTTCTCGTCGGTCTCCGGGATCACCGGCACCGCCGGGCAGGGCAACTACGCCGCCGCCAACACCTACCTGGACGCCTTGGCGGCCCACCGGGCCGCCGCCGGGCTGGCCGCGACCTCGCTGGCCTGGGGCCTGTGGGGCGCGGACGCCGAGGGCATGGGCGCGACCCTGTCCGAGGCGGACGTGCAGCGCTGGACCCGCTCCGGCGTGGTCCCGCTGTCGCGGGCGCGGGGCCTGGCGATGTTCGACGAGGCGCTCGGCTCGGCCGACCACCTGATCGTGCCCGCCGCGCTGGACCTCACGGCCGGCGGCGAGCGCCCCCGCCTGTGGCACGGCCTGGTCCGGCCCCGGCGGGTGGAACGCCGGGCGGTCCAGGACGACTGGGCCTCGCGGATGGCCGCGCTGCCCGAAGCCGAGCGGGAACCGGCCGTGCTGGAGCTGGTGCGGGCCACGGCGGCATTGGCGCTGGGCCACACGTCCGCGGCGGCCGTCGAGCCCGCTCGGGCGTTCAAGGAGCAGGGCGTCGACTCGCTGACCGCCGTCGAGCTGCGCAACCAGCTCGGAGTCGCGACCGGCGTGCGGCTGCCGTCCACCGTCGTGTTCGACCACCCGAGCCCGCGGGCGCTGACCGGGTACCTGCTGGGCAGGCTCGGTGGTGCCGGCGCGGCCACCACCAGGACCAGGTCCACCGTGGTCGACGACGACCCGATCGCGATCATCGGCATGGCGTGCCACTACCCCGGCGGGGTCCGCTCGCCGGAGGACCTGTGGCGGCTGGTCGCCGACGGCACCGACGCCATCAGCGGGTTCCCGACCAACCGGGGCTGGGACCTCGAACGGCTCTACGACCCCGACCCGGAGGCGACCGGCAGCTCCTACATCAGGGAGGGCGGCTTCCTGCACGAGGCCGACCTGTTCGACCGGGACTTCTTCGGCATCTCCCCGCGCGAGGCCACCGCGACCGACCCGCAGCAGCGGTTGCTGCTGGAGACGGCGTGGAACGCCTTCGAGAGCGCCGCGATCGACCCGGCGACCCTGCGCGGCAGCAACACCGGCGTGTTCGTCGGGGCGATGTACGACGACTACGCGTCGCACCTGTCGTCCGTGCCACCGGAGTTCGAGGGCTTCCTGCTGGTGGGCAACACCTCCAGCGTGATCTCCGGCCGCCTGGCCTACACCTACGGGCTCGAAGGCCCGGCGGTCACCGTGGACACGGCGTGCTCGTCCTCGCTGGTGGCCCTGCACCTGGCCGGGCAGGCGCTGCGGTCGGGCGAGTCGGACCTGGTGCTGGCGGGCGGGGTGACGGTGATGGCCGGGCCCAGCTCGTTCGTCGAGTTCAGCAGGCAGCGCGGCCTGTCCCCGTCCGGCCGGTGCAAGTCGTTCTCCGCCGAGGCCGACGGCACGGTGTGGAGCGAGGGGGTCGGCCTGCTCCTGCTGGAACGGCTGTCCGACGCCGAGCGCAACGGGCACAAGGTCCTCGCG
>DATMCA010001555.1:0-6200 GCA_035559015.1 Umezawaea sp.
CTCGTGCGGGAACTTGTGCAGGTGGGCTCTACTGGCGCGTGAGCTGGGGCTGTTGACTTCTCGTCGCTGCTCAGACGTGACTACGGTGCCTGGTCGTCGCAGCAACAGTGCTCGGCGCACCACACTGCTCACCCTCGCGCCGCGACTCGACCCACCACCCTCAAAGCGGGAGCACGCAACCAACCCACCGCACTCCCCCTCCGCCGCCCCGATCCGAAGCGCCCTCAGCCTTGCCCTCGTTTTGTCAAGGCATCTTTCCCGCCTTGACAAAACGAACGCGAAGATCGAGACAATCGAGCGAGCGGGGTGCCGACCTATCAAGATCCCACCCAAGATCCCACCCAGCACCTAACCCACTCGCCCCAACAACTCAAACCCCATACACAGGCAAAGACTCCCGCCCCTCCAACAACCCCCGAACCACCTCCCCCACCTCCCCCAACTCCCACCGGGCCCCCTTATCCACCACAGGCCCGTGCCTCCACCCCTCCGCCACCCCGATCCGCCCACCCTCCACTTCGAACATCCGCCCCGTCACTCCCCCAGACTCCACACTCCCCAACCACACCACCAACGGCGACACGTTCTCCGGCGCCATAGCGTCGAACCCCCTCTCCGGCGCCGCCATCATCGACGCGAACGTCCCCTCCGTCATCCGCGTCCGAGCGGCCGGGGCGATCGCGTTCACCGTCACCCCGTACCGCCCCAACTCCGCCGCCGCCACCAACGTCAACCCGGCGATCCCGGCTTTCGCGGCCGAGTAGTTCCCCTGCCCCACGCTCCCCAGCAGCCCGGCCCCGGAACTCGTGTTCACCACCCGACCGTCCACGGCTCCCCCGGCCTTGTGCACGGCCCGCCAGTACGCCGCGGCGTGGCGCAACGGCGCGAAGTGCCCCTTCAGGTGCACCCGCACCACGTCGTCCCACTCCTGCTCGGACATCGTCACCAGCATCCGGTCCCGCACGAACCCGGCGTTGTTCACCAGGACGTCCAACCCCCCGAACGACTCCAGCGCCGTCCGCACCAGCCGCCCGGCCCCGTCCCAGTCCGCCACGTCGTCGGTGTTCACCACCGCGCGCGACCCGATCTCCTCCACGACCGCACGGGCGGCCGCCTTCGACACGTCGTTCACCACCACGAAAGCCCCGGCGGCGGCGAACGCCAACGCGTGGGCGCGCCCGATCCCCCGCCCGGCACCCGTCACGATCACAACCCGATCGGCGCACAACGTCATGTCGACTCCGAATTCACCGTCGCGGCCCGAAGAAACGCGGGCACCTCTCCCCCTCCGTGCACGAGCAGGCTGGCCCCCGTCACGTAGGAGGCCAGCGGTGAAGCCAGGAACACCGCGCAGGCACCGATCTCGTCGGGCTCGGCGAGCCGCCCCAGCGGCACCGTCCGCCCCACGGCGGCGATCCCCGCCTCGTCCCCGTAGTGCAGGTGCGACGACTCCGTCCGCACCATCCCCACGGCCAGCGAGTTCACCCGAACCTTCGGCGCCCACTCCACCGCCAGGCTCGCCGTCAGGCCGTCCAGCCCGGCTTTCGCGGCCCCGTAGGCGGCGGTGCCCGGCGACGGCCGACGGCCGCTCACGCTCCCCACCATCACGATGCGGCCCCCGCCGACCTGCTCCTGCATCACCGCGTTGGCCGCCTGCGACACCAGCAGCGGCGCCAACAGGTTCAACTCCACGACCTTCCGGTGGAACCCCGCCGACGCGTCGGCCGCCATCGCGAACGGCGCCCCGCCCGCGTTGTTCACCACGACGTCCAGCCGCCCGTGCCGCTCGACGACCGCCCCGAGAAGCCGCTCCACCCGCTCCGGGTCGCGCACGTCGCAGGACAGGAACTCCACACCGTCCAGGGGCGGGTCCGGCTCCCGCCGACCACACGCCACGACCACGGCCCCGGCTCGCACGAACGCCCGGCTGATCCCGGCGCCGACACCGCGAACCCCGCCGGTGACCAGCACCACCGCTCCGCCGAGGTCCAGATCCACGCGCGCCTCCGACCCTATCCCGGTCGCCCGAGCACTGGTAAGTTACCAAGCAATCGCTTGGTTCGGAAGGCGGCGCGATGGGAATATCCAGCAGCCACACCGAAGACGGCATCACCGTCATCACCCTCGACTTCCCCCCGGTCAACGCCGTGCCGTCCAAGGGCTGGTTCGCCCTGGCCGACGCCCTGCGCGACGCGGGCGACGACCCCGGCACCCACGTCGTCGTCCTGAGGGCCGACGGCCGGGGCTTCTGCGCGGGCGTCGACATCAAGGAGATCCAGCGTTCCGAGGACCACCAGGCGATCCTGGCGGCCAACCGGGGCTGCGCCGCGGCGTTCGGGGCCGTCTACGACTGCGCGGTCCCCGTCATCGCCGCCGTGCACGGCTTCTGCCTGGGCGGCGGCATCGGCCTCGTCGGCAACGCGGACGTGGTGATCGCCTCGACGGACGCCACCTTCGGCCTGCCGGAGGTGGACCGCGGCGCGCTCGGCGCGGCGACCCACCTGTCCAGGCTCGTGCCGCAGCACCTGATGCGCGCCCTCTACTACACCGCCCGCACCATCACCGCCGCCGAGCTGCACCACCACGGTGGCGTCTACCAGGTCGTGCCCAAAGCCGAACTCGACGCCGCGGCGCACGCCCTGGCGGGTGAGATCGCCAAGAAGGACACCAGGGTCATCCGCCGCGCCAAGGAAGCGATCAACGGCATCGACGCGCAGCCCGTGCGGCACAACTACCGCTTCGAACAGGGCTTCACCTACGAGTTGGACCTCACCGGCGCGGCGGACGACGCGCGGCAGGCGTTCCTGGACGGCAGAGCTCGCTGACAGCGGGAGGACCCATGCGGGACAAGCGGATGACACCCGACGAGGTGGTCGCCGAACTCGCCGACGGCATGACCCTCGGCATAGGCGGCTGGGGTTCGCGGCGCAAGCCGATGGCCCTGGTGCGCGCCATCCTGCGGTCACCGCTGCGGGACCTGACCGTCGTCTCCTACGGCGGCCCCGACGTCGGCCTGCTCTGCGCGGCGGGCAAGGTCCGCAAGCTCGTCTACGGGTTCGTCTCGCTCGACACCATCGCCTACGACCCGTGGTTCCGCCGGGTCCGCGAAGCGGGTGGGATGGACGTGCTGGAACTCGACGAGGGCATGTTCCAGTGCGGCCTGCGGGCGGCGGCCCACCGGCTCCCGTTCCTGCCCATCAGGGCCGGTCTCGGCTCGGACGTCCTGCGCCTGGCGCCCGAGCTCCGCACGGTGCGCTCCCCCTACGACGGCGAGGAGTTGGTGGCCATGCCCGCGCTGCGGCTGGACGCCGCGCTGGTCCACCTCAACCGCGCCGACCGGCACGGCAACGCCCAGTACCTGGGCCCGGACCCGTACTTCGACGACCTGTTCTGCCTGGCCGCGGCCCGCCGGTACGTGTCGTGCGAACGAGTCGTCGAGACCACCGAACTCACCGAGACCGGGCCCGTGCAGTCGTTGCTGCTGAACAGGATGATGGTCGACGGCGTCGTGGAAACGCCCAACGGCGCCCACTTCACCAGCTGCGCGCCGGACTACGGCCGGGACGAGGCGTTCCAGCGGCTCTACGCCGAGGCCGCGGGCGATCCGGAACGCTGGCCCGACTTCGTCGACCGCTTCCTCTCCGGCACCGAGGCCGACTACCTCGGGGCAGCGCTGTGAGGCCCACCGACGCACGTCCCGTCGCGGAGGCCGCGGCGGGAACCGTGACCAGGGCCGAGATCTGCGCGGTGGCGTGCGCCGACCTGTTCCTCGGCGCGGGCGAGATCCTGGCCAGCCCGATGGGTCTCCTCCCCTCGCTGGGCGCCCGCCTGGCGCGGCTGACGTCCGAGCCCGACCTCCTGCTCTCCGACGGCGAGGCGTTCCTGCTGACCCCGGAGGCCGAGGTGGAGGGGTGGATGCCCTACCGGCGGGTGTTCGACGTCGTCGCCCACGGCCGCAGGCACGTGGTCATGGGCGCCAACCAGCTCGACCGCTTCGGCAACCAGAACATCTCCGCCATCGGCGACCACGCCAAGCCCACCCGCCAGCTCCTCGGGTTCCGCGGCGCGCCGGGCAACACCGCGAACCACCGCACGAGCTACTGGGTCCCCCGGCACAACCCCCGCGTCTTCGTCGACGTGGTCGACGTGGTGTCGGGCGTCGGCTACGACCACGCGGTGGGCCCGTTCCACGACGTCCACCGGGTCGTCACGAACCTGGCGGTCCTCGACTTCGACACCCCGGACCACTCCATGCGCCTGGTGTCCGTGCACCCCGGCGTCGAGGTGGACGACGTGCTGCGCCAGACCTCCTTCCCGCTGGAGCACGACGACGTGGAGGAGACCAGGCAGCCGACCGACGTCGAACTGGACCTGCTGCGCACCGTGCTGGACCCCAACGGCGCACGGGACCGCGAGGTGCCGTCGTGAGGACCGCGCTCACCGACCTGGTCGGCGTTCGGCACCCGGTCGTGCAGACGGGGATGGGCTGGGTGGCCGGACCGCGCCTGGTCGCCGCGACCGCCGAGGCGGGCGGGCTCGGCATCCTCGCGTCGGCCACCATGGGGTTCCAGGAGCTGGAAGCCGCCATCAAGGAGACGAGGGCCCGCACCGAGCACCCGTTCGGCGTGAACCTGCGGGCGGACGCCGTGGACGCGGCCGAGCGGGTCGACCTGCTGATCCGCCACGACGTCCGGGTCGCCTCGTTCGCCCTGGCCCCGAAACCCGACCTGATCGGCAGGCTCGCCGACGCCGGTGTGGTCGTCATCCCGTCCGTCGGCGCGGCCAGGCACGCCGAGAAGGTCGCGGCCTGGGGCGCCCACGCGGTCATCGTGCAGGGCGGCGAAGGCGGCGGGCACACCGGCGGCGTGGCCACGACCCTGCTGCTCCCCTCCGTCGTCGACGCAGTCGACATCCCGGTGATCGCGGCGGGCGGCTTCTTCGACGGCCGAGGGCTGGCCGCCGCGCTCGCCTACGGCGCGGCGGGTGTCGCCATGGGCACCCGCTTCCTGCTGACCAGGGAGAGCACCGTCCCGGACGCGGTGAAGCGGGCCTACCTCGACCGCGGTCTGGACGGCACCGTCGTGACCACCCGCGTCGACGGCCTCCCGCACCGCGTGCTGCGCACGGACCTGGTCGAACGCCTGGAGCGCTCCGGCCGCGTCGGCGGCCTCCTGCGCGCACTCGTCAACGCCGCCAGGTTCCGCGGGCACACCGGCATGAGGTGGTCCTCGATGATCCGGGAGGGCCTGAAGATGAAGCACGGCCGCGATCTCACCTGGTCCCAGGTCGTCATGGCCGCCAACACCCCGATGCTCCTGCGCTCGGGCCTGGTCGAGGGCCGCACCGACGCGGGCGTGCTGGCCTCCGGCCAGGTCGTCGGCCTGCTCGACGACCTGCCGACGTGCGAGGAGCTGATCACGTCCGTCGTCGCGGACGCGACCGCGATCATCCACCGGCTCGACCAAGCGGCGCGCTGACCGGCTGTGGGGGACGGGGTTCCCGTCCCCCACAGCCGGCGATCAGCGGGTCAGCGGGTGCGGCCAGTCACCCGGCTCGTCCGGCACGTGCACCCAGCCCCGCCGGGCCACCGAGCCGGTCTCGACGTTCACCAGCGGAGCGAACGACGGCGCGGCGATGCCTTCGTAGCCGTGGCGCACCACGGACCAGTACAGCTCGTCCGAGATCACCAGCACCAGCGGCGCCGTGGTCTCCCGCAGCGCCAGCTTCAGGCGCGGCGCGTCGAGCAGGCGGCAAGCCACGTCCAGCATCTCGCCCGACTGCCCCAGTTCGTCGAAGTGCACCTCGCCCGCGTGCAACACGGCCCGCAGGCGGATCGCGAGGTCCGGGAACTCGGCGTTGTGCTTGCCCAGCAACCTGCTCAGCTCGGGCACGACCGACTCCAGCAGCAGCGTCTTCGGCACCCGGTCGGTCGAGCGGAAGAGGACGATCGCCCCGTCGCCGCGGTCCAGGGACCGGTCGACTTCGTCGTCGCCCACGCCGTGCACCGCGAGCGCCTGGCCGAGCGCCCTGTACATGACCTTGCGCAGCTTCCGCTGCTCCGTGTTGCTGCGGGTCGTCGACCCTTCGATGTCCACCCCGAGAGCGATGCGGTAGACGGGGTGTCGCGTGTCTACGTTCACCATGCGAGAACGTTCTCGCTCCCGCTTTCCCAGGAACAAGCGCCTCCGCGTCCCCGATTC